>JANMPV010000064.1:0-1810 GCA_031370045.1 Novosphingobium sp.
TGGAGCGCACCGCCGGTGTTGTCACCGCGCACCCCCGAAAAGCCGAAGCACTCCCACACGATACCCTGCCCGGCAAACGCGGCGTCGCCGTGGATCAGCACCGGCAGCACCTGATCGTGCTTGAGCACATCGTCGCGCATCACCTGCGTGGCGCGGACTTTGCCGAGCACGACGGGATCGACCGCTTCAAGGTGGCTGGGGTTGGGGACCAGGCTCATGTGCACCTTGATCCCGTCGAACTCGCGGTCGGTGCTGGTACCCAGGTGATATTTGACGTCGCCCGATCCGCCGACATCCTCGGGGTTGGCGGTGCCGCCCGAAAACT
This sequence comes from Novosphingobium sp., assembly GCA_031370045.1. Lineage (GTDB taxonomy): Bacteria > Pseudomonadota > Alphaproteobacteria > Sphingomonadales > Sphingomonadaceae > Novosphingobium. The sequence continues at coordinate 326 of JANMPV010000064.1, forward strand.
CGTGGAAGATCACGCGGTAGGGCTTTGCCATCACGTTGGCGAGAACGTTTAGCCGGCCGCGGTGGGCCATGCCATAGACGATCTCCTTCACGCCGAGCTGCCCGCCGAGCTTGATCACCGCTTCGAGCGCAGGGATCATCGATTCGCCGCCGTCGAGCCCGAAACGCTTGGTCCCGACGAACTTCTTCCCGAGGAACTTCTCGTACTGCTCGCCGCGGATGACGGCGGAAAGGATCGCTTTCTTGCCCTCGGGGGTGAAGTCGATCGACTTATCCGCGCCCTCGAACCGTTCCTGGAGGAAGCGGCGCTCTTCGACATCAGCGATGTGCATGTATTCCAGGCCGACTTTGCCGCAGTAGTTGGTGCGCAGGATATCGACCAGCTGGCGCACGGCGCACCAGTCGAGCCCCAGCGCGCCGCCCATATACACCGGGCGATCGAGCGCGGTGCCGCTGAAGCCGTGGTATTCGGGGGTGAGGTCGGCGGGGATGTCCTGCTTGGCCAGACCGAGCGGATCGAGTTGGGCAGCCAGATGACCGCGCACGCGTTAAGTGCGGATCAGCATCATCGCGCGGATGCTGTCGCCCGCGGCCTGCTCGATCGAAGCGGCATCGGATTTCGCCCCCGCCTTTACGGCTGCCGCCTTGACCGCAACCTGCATCGCCAGCGGATCGAGCGCGGCGGTCAGGTCATCGTCCGCCCCGGCATCGAGCACCGGCCAACCGGCGCGCTGCCAGCTGGGCCCGGCCTGCGCCTCACCCGGCTCCATTGCGGGGAGAAAATCGTGAAGTTCTTGACCCATCTTGTTCTTGGCCTTGTCTTTCACCCCTCCCCTTCAGGGGAGGGGACGGGGGCGGGGTCTGTCCGGCCAACCCGGCGTCGCCTAAACCGACAGACCCCACCCCAACCCCTCCCCTGAAGGGGAGGGGCTTTGCGTCACACCGTTTCTTTAAGCATGGCCGCCAGAGTGGTTCCCAGTTCGGCGGGCGAGGGGGAGACGCGGATGCCCGCCTCTTCCATCGCCGCGATCTTGTCGCCCGCGCCGCCCTTGCCGCCCGAAACGATCGCGCCCGCATGGCCCATGCGGCGTCCCGGAGGTGCGGTCAGCCCAGCGATGAACCCGACCATCGGCTTCCTGCGCCCGCGCCGCGCCTCGTCCTTGATGAACTGGGCGGCCTGTTCCTCGGCATCGCCGCCGATCTCACCGATCATGATGATCGAGCGGGTCGCCTCGTCGGCCATGAACAGTTCGAGCACGTCGATAAAGTTGGTGCCGTTGACCGGATCGCCGCCGATCCCGACCGCAGTGGTCTGGCCCAGACCCGCCATGGTGGTCTGGTGGACCGCCTCGTAGGTCAGCGTGCCCGAACGGCTGACCACGCCGACGCTGCCCTTGGAGAAGATCGAACCGGGCATGATCCCGATCTTGCACTCGCCCGGCGTCAGCACGCCGGGGCAGTTGGGCCCGATCAGCCGCGATTTGCT
>JANMPV010000091.1:0-9358 GCA_031370045.1 Novosphingobium sp.
CGGGAGCAGCATGACCATCGAGGCGGCCATCGCCACGTGGGCGATCGATCCTTCGGCAAGCAGCGCGACGATCGGCGGCAGGATCGCAAAGAACAGCTGCCCGATCGCGATCAGCGGCCGCCCCGCGTTGCGCGCCGAAATACCTACGCCATAGCCGATCGCGTTGCCCACCATCAGCAACTGAAGCTCGGGATCGACCGCTTCGCTCACCGTCAGCGCGGCGATCATTCCCAGGACGAAAGCATAGCTCCACGCCCCCGCTTCATAGATCAGTTCGAGATGCCTGATGTCGTGGCTGTCGGTGCGGTGGAGCAGGTACGCGGCCGCACCCACGCGAAACACCGCGATTATCGCCAGAATCGCGGAGGCGACGGCAATCGGGCCGTTGCCCGAGAGCCAGGCCGCGACCAGACTGGTTCCGACTCCGCACATCGCGCCGATGGCCAGGCTTGAGGGGTGCGTATAAAGCGAAACCACCAGGGTCTGGCGAACCCGGCCATTGAGCGCATTGGTGCCGAAAAGCACCTGCATGTAGCTGCGCAAGTTGTTGATTTTCAGGCTCCACAGGTTCGCAGACAGAACCCTAGCCGGATATGGTCACCACCGGGTTAAAGCGCCGGGTCACAATTCAGGCAATTCGGCTGGTGGCTGGTTAACCCGCAGGTAGCGAATGAGACCCAAACTGGGCGCTTCCCATGCGCCCGGCCAATTCAACCGCCAACTTGCGATCGAGCGTGCGAGTGACCGCCAGCCACCAGCGATATCGATCGCGGTTCCCGGAAAAGAAGGCCGCTTCGGCTTCGATCTGCGCGCGGTGCCCGGCACCCAGGCCGTGATCGGCAAATAGGCGCAATGCAGCGCGCAACAGTGCCTCGCCCTGAGGGTCGGTGCCATTGTCGTTGACGGCCAGGCCCGGCTCTGGGCTCGGCATGAGGAGGGCGAAGCGGGCGACGGCATTGGCGGACGGCGCAGCGCGGCTGGACGATGGCATGGACGGGGCTCCGGCGGCTGTTCTGGGGGACGGTCCTTGTCGCAGACAGCCGCTAACGTTCGGTGCGCGGGGATGGTTTCAGCGCGTTAACCCCTTGGATTTACGCTCGCTTCAGCCCTTGGGAGAGGCGATCCACCGACCGCTGTCGCGATATTCGGCGCGGATCTGGCCCGAGCCAGGCAGCGCATCGCCCGGTGCGGGGCTGAACGCGGGCAGCGGTCGCGAATCGGCCACCGGATTAGCCAGGCTCGCCGGGAGAATGCCGGACGGACCCCGTGCGGCTGCCCAGCTTTGCGCGACCGCCAGCGGATCGGCCTGGAGCAGCGGCGGCGCAGTCAGGCGCAAATGCGGCGCCGGGGTTGGCTCGCCCCCCCAGTAGCGGTCGGTGAAGGCAGCCGCCGTTCCCCCACCGCCGGGCGGACGATAGAACAAGTGCGCGCCGATCGCGCCGATGAAGGTCTGGTGCTCCGCCCACCCGGGATTGACCGCACCGGTGTGGTAATACGTCGCCAGCCCGACCGGCGCATAGACCTCGCCCGCCAGCGCCCGTTCTGCGACACGCCGAGCGCGATCCCACCACATCCGCACCGGCGCGCGCGCCATCGATCCGTCGCAGGCGAAGCTGAACTGGCAACCGGGGCGTTCGGAGCCCTGGAACACCACCCCGCACACGCTGTTGGGCCAGGTGGGATGCGCAACCCGGTTGAGCACGACTTGCGCGACCGCGCGCTGCCCGGCGTCGGGTTCGGAGGCGGCCTCGTAATAGATCGCGGTGGTCAGACATTGCAGCGCGCGCGACTGGTCCTGCGCGGTGCCCGCCAGAAAGGTCGGATGGGCGATCGCATCGCCCAGCCGCGCGTCGAGCGGGGCGGGGCGTTCTGCTCCCGGGGTTCCGGCACGCGCGGTACGATCGGCGGCAACCACGCCGCTGTCGCTGTCGAGATAATAGAACGCCGATCCGGGGAAGTTTTCGCCCGCCTGTTCGAACGGCTGGAGGCGCGGCGCGGTCGCCTGCGCTGCGGCGGGGCGCAGCGAAGCGCCGTCCCACCCGAACCCGCCGAAGATCGCCAGCGCAGCGGTCGCGGCCAGCGCGCCCGTGCGCACTCGCCCAAGACTGGACAGCCGGGCGAACGGTGAAGCCTGGACTGATCCGGACGCTGCCGCCGCCACCGAAACAGCTTCGCTCGTCACCCCGTGCGGAGCGGGGGGCAAGGCAAACGGGCGGTATTCGATGACGAGCGGCATGGTTCGCAAGGTTCCTGGCAGGCCGGGTTAACTGACCGTGCCACTCCTCACAGCAGGCGATTGGCCCCCGTGCCACTGCGGCACACCCGCGCTCGCTAGCGTAAAAGGGTTAAGGGTCAGGCGCTGGCTTGCCGCAACGCAGCAGCGGGCCTAAGCGCAGCGCGACGTCATCGGTTGTCCGCGTGCTGCTTTCGGGCAGGGCAAGGGCCGAAGAGGGAAGGAAGTGACCCGGTTTGCCCCGCAAGGGCACCTGGGAAATCTTCCGCTGCCCCCGCAACTGTGACCGGGGAGTGCCGCTCCCACATGCCACTGGGCGAGTCTTCGGACCCGGCCGGGAAGGCGGGGCGGCATGGCGATCCGGGAGCCAGGAGACCTGCCAGTGACGGTCGTTCCGCAGCCGGGCGGGGTGTACCGGAATGCAGCGAGGCCGCGCAATCCCGCGCGAACCTCTCGCCATGAACGGCGTTCGTTCAAGGCCGGAGGTTTGCCCATGAAGTACCTGATTCTGCCCGTTGCCGCGCTTGCCGCGATTGTTCCCGCATATGCTGCCGATGACAAGGTCACGCTTTTCGATACCGATCGCGACACCCAGATCACCGTTGTGGCCACCGGCGACCCCCTTCCGGTCGATCAGGCCGGCCAGCCGGTCAGCGTGATCGCGAAGGACGAGATCGACCGCATCCAGGGGGCCGATATCACCCGCGTGCTCGAACGCGCGCCCGGGGTTACGATCAGCCGCAACGGCGGGGTCGGCGGGTTCACTGCTGTGCGCGTGCGCGGGGCCGACGCCGAGCAGTTGCTGGTGCTGGTCGATGGCGTGCGCGTCGCCGACGCCGCCTCGCCCGGCGGCGGGTTTGATTTCGGCAACCTGCTGGCGGGCAGCATCGACAAGCTGGAACTGCTGCGCGGGTCCAACTCGGTGGTGTGGGGCAGCCAGGCGATCGGCGGGGTGCTGGCGATCCGCACCCGGGCGATCGACGGGGTCGAAGCGGAGGCCGAACTCGGTGCCAACGACAGCCGCTATGCCACGCTGAGCGCGGGCGGCTCGGTCGGCGCGCTTTCGGGCGGGCTCAGCGCCTCGTTTCACGACAGCGATGGGATTTCGTCGGCTGCGGGCGGGGCCGAGCCCGATGGCTATCGCCAATGGCAGGTAACCGGACGGGTGCGCGCCGAACTGTCGCCATCGTTCGCGCTGATCGCCACGTCGCGCTATGCCGACTCGAAGCTCGACATCGACGGGTTTCCGCCGCCGACGTTCAACTTCGCCGACACCCCTGAACGCCAGGATACCCGCGAATGGTCGGGCCGCGCCGGCTTCGAATACACTGCCGATCGCATCGGCCTGAGCGGCGGTTACGCAGTGTCCGATACTCGCCGCGAATTGTTCGATCCGGGGTTCGGCCCGGCCAGCTATTTCACCACGAAGGGGCGCAGCGAGCGTGTCGAGCTAGCGGGTTCGGTCAGGCTGACGTCTGGCTTCGACCTCAATCTGGGCGCGGATCGCGAGCTGACACGGTTTGAGACCAGCCCGTTTGGCAGCACAGGCCGGGCCATTCTAAGCAGCGGGCACGGCTTGCTGCGCTATCATGCAGACGGCGTGAGCCTGGCCGCAGGCGCGCGGATCGACGATCACAGCCGGTTCGGTAGCGAGGTCACGCTGGGTGCCAACGGCACCGCCGAAGTCGGCGGCGGCTGGCGGGTGCGGGCGAGCTACGGCGAGGGCTTCAAGGTGCCGACGCTATTCCAGCTGCTCTCCGATTTCGGTAACACCACGCTCTCGCCCGAGCGCAGCCGCGCCTACGACATCGGAATCGAGCGCGGCGATCGCAACGGGCCGCTGCACCTGGCGCTGACCGGATTCCGCCGCGACAGTCGCGATCTGATCGACTTTGTCTCGTGCTTCGGGGTGGCTGGCGGGATCTGCACCAACCGCCCGTTCGGCACTTACGATAACGTCAAGCGCGCCCGCGCCGAGGGGATCGAGCTGGAACTGGGCGCGCGGCTGTCCGATCGGTTCACCGCGCAGGCCGCGTACAGCTACACCCGCAGCCGCAACCGCGCGACCGGGCTCGATCTGGCCCGCCGCCCGCGCCATGCGGTAACCGTATCGGCCGACTGGACAACGCCGCTGGCGGGCCTCGCAATCGGTGGCGACGTACGGCTGGTGGGTGACAGCTTCGACGATGCCGGCCACTTCACGCCGCTGGATGGCTATGCGCTGGCGACGGTGCGGGCGAGCCTGCCGGTGGGCCAGCATCTCGAACTGTTCGGACGGGTCGAGAACCTGACCGACGCCAAGTATCAGACCGCAGCGGGTTACGGCACTTATGGCCGCAGCGCTTATGTGGGGGCCAGGGCGAAGTTTTGATCGCCCGCGTCATCCTCGCTGCGGCGACGCTGATAATCGGCGGGTGCGCGCGGGAAACCCCCGCCGCGCCCGCCACACATCCGACCATCGTCAGCATCAACCCGTGCGCCGATGCGATCCTGGCGGACGTAACCGCGCCGGGGCAGTTGCTGGCGATCTCGCATTACAGCCACGATCCGCGCGGCAGTTCGATGCCACTGGCACAGGCGCGGCGCTATCGGGCGACGGGTGGCACGGTCGAGGAAATCGCCGCGCTCGCCCCCGATCTCGTGGTCGGCGACAGTTTTACCGCGCCTGCCACGCGGCAAGCGTTGCGCCGCCTGAACATCCGCTTCGCTTCGCTGCCGATCGCGCCGACGATTGCGGCCAGTGAGGCGCAAGTGCGCGGGCTGGCGAGGCTGGCGGATCGGGCGGATGAAGGCGAGGAGTTGGTGGCCAAGATTGAGACAAGCCTCCGCGATGCCGCGCCGCCTGCGGGCTGGACATCGCCCAGCGCGATCGTGTGGCAGGGCGGCGGGCTGGTCGCCGGCGACGAGACCTTGATCGCCGGACTGATGGCGCGCGCGGGGTTCCGCTCCGCCGCAGCAATGCGCGGGCTGGGGCAGGGGGCGATCCTCCCGCTCGAGGCGATGCTGGCCGATCCGCCGCACGTGATCTTCACCGCAGGCGATCCGCGCGCCGAACAGGACCGCCTGCTGCGCCACCCGGTGCTCGCCGGGCTGCGCCAGACCGCCGCCGCCCGGCTCGATCCAGGACTGTTCTATTGCGGCGGGCCGAGCATTCCGCGAGCCATGGTCCGGCTGGTTGGGGTACGAGCGGAACTCGCTAAGCCCCTCCCCTTCAGGGGAGGGGTTAGGGTGGGGCCTGTCGATCGGGCGCGGCGTAACAGGCGAGGCCTCACCCCCGTCCCCTCCTCTGAAGGGGAGGGGCTCAAGTGACCCGGCCCGTGGCGTTCCTGCTCGCCGCCATCGCGCTGCCCTGCCGCTGTCGCTGCTGGCCGGACGGGTGTGGATCGATCCGTTCCATCCTGCGCTTTCCGCCGCACCCGCGATCCTGTTCGAACTGCGCCTGCCGCGCGGGGTGCTCGCGCTGGTGCTCGGTGCCGGGCTTGGCGGAGCGGGCGCGGCGATGCAGGGTTATCTGCGCAACCCGCTGGCCGATCCCGGCCTGTTCGGGATCGCGCCCGGCGCAGCACTCGGCGCGGTGCTGGCGCTGCTCATAGGCGCGAGTGCGGCCTATGCGCTGCCGTTGGCAGCGTTCGTCGGCGCGGGAACGGCGATGGCGCTGCTCGCGGTGATTGCCGGGCGGACCGCCGGGATTACGCTGTTCACACTCGCGGGCATGATGATCGCCAGCCTGGCGGGCGCGCTGACCAGCCTGGCGATCAGCCTGGCCCCCAATCCTTTCGCGCTGAGCGAGATCGTCACCTGGCTGATGGGCGCGCTGACCGATCGCGGCTGGTCCGATGTGTGGATCGCCGCGCCACCGACGGTCGCGGGGTTGCTGGTCCTCGTTTGGGCCGGGCGCGATCTCGACGCGCTTACCCTGGGCGAGGACGCGGCCCGCTCGCTCGGGGTTGAGCCGCGCCGGGTGCAGGCGCTGATGATCTTCGGCGTCGGGCTGACCGTGGGTGCGGGGGTTGCGGTGGCCGGGATCATCGGCTTCGTCGGACTGATGGTGCCGCATCTCCTGCGCCGCTTCACCGACCGGCGTCCGTCGCGGCTGATCGTTCCAAGCGCGCTGGCGGGAGCCTTGCTGGTGCTGGTCGCCGATATGCTGTGCCGTATTTTGCCGCTCGCCGGCGGCGAATTGCGCCTGGGAATCGGATTGTCGCTGCTGGGCGCGCCATTTTTCCTCTTTCTCCTTCTCCGCATGAGAAGGGGGCTGGCATGACACTGGACCTGAACGGCGCGATGGTTTCCGGTCGCCTGTATGATGCAACGCTCGAACTGCGCCCCGGCGAGATCACCGCGATCTGTGGCCCCAACGGTGCGGGCAAATCGACGCTCCTGGCGGTGCTGGCCGGGCTTCTCGCGCCCCACACCGGCGCAATCCGCCTCGACGGCGCGGCGCTCGCCAACTTAGCCGCTCGCACCCGCGCGCAGGCGATTGGCTACCTGCCCCAGAACGCCGAAATCGCGTGGGACATCGACGTCGCAACCCTTGCCGGGCTGGGGCGTCTGCCATGGCGCACTTCGGCGAGTGATGACCGGGCCGCAGTTGATCAGGCCCTTTCCGCTACCGATCTCGTCCCGCTGACCCACCGCCGGGTGTCGCAGCTTTCGGGCGGCGAGCGGGCGCGGGCGTTGCTGGCGCGGGTGCTGGCGGGAAAGCCGCGCTGGATCCTCGCCGACGAGCCGCTCGCCGCGCTCGATCTGGCGCATCAGGCCGCGTTGCTGCGCACGTTTCGCGCGTTGGCGGGCGAGGGCGTAGGGATCGTTCTGGTCCTCCACGACCTGGCCCGCGCGATGAACGGCGCGGACCGCGCGATCGTACTCGAACGCGGCCGGATCGTCGCCGACGGTGTGCCGGGCCACGCGCTTAGCAACGAGCAATTGGCCCAGACTTGGGGTGTTGAAGCGCGCTGGATCGGCGATCGGGGGCATCTGGCGCTTTCGTTACTCGGCTGAGCAGCAGCCCCGCCGCGCGCTTTCGCCAACCCTTGATCAATACCCGTGGAGCCACTTGCCCCCGGCGCTGTAGCTCAGGACCGGGCGGTAATCGTTGGCCGCACTGGCATCGAGCACCCGGTCGGTGTTGTTGTCGAGCAGCCAGTAACGGCCCCCGGACTTGACCACCAGCAGCGCATGATCGGCGTTGCGGGTGAGATCGTGGGCGATGGTCAGGTACATGTCTTCGCGGCGCACCCCGGCCCCGGCGAGCAGCGCCATCTTGGCGATCGCGATGTCCTCGCAATCGCCCGCGCGGCGGCGCAGCGTGGTTTTGGCGTCGGCCCAGTAGTCGGCCTGGCCGTAAAGCTGGCGGTCCTCGACATAGCGGATCTCGGCGTTGGCCCAGCTGTTGATCACGGCGATGGTGGCTTGGCCGGGATGGCCCCCACCTGTCCCGGCCAGTCCTGCTGAAACAGTGCCGCGGCGGACCCGGTTCCACTGCGCGTCGAACCCGGTCTTGCGCACCGCGAGGCGCTTGCTGCCAAGAAAATCGTCGGGGCCCGGCGCGCTGGTGCCCAGTCCGGGACGCATCGCCGCGAAGTCGGTCTGCGGGCGCACGAACATCGCACATTCGCCGCCCGAACGCGGGATCAACCCGGCGCCCGGCAGCGCGGCGACCGGCGCGATAAGCCCGGCCTGTTGCTGGCGCATCAGATCGAGCTGACTGACCTGACCGCTTAGGATGGCCGCCGACTTGCTCAGCGTGGCCGGAACCATGCGCGCCTCGCCCGAAGCGGGCTGCGCGAACGCGGCACACTGGCCCTGCTCGAACGAAGCGGCGGCGGCCAGCGCCAGCGGCATCGCCCCTAGCGCGATCGCGGCATGCGCAACTGCGGGCAGCGCCGCGGCGGCGGTGGTGGCGATCAACGCGGCAAGAATGCGCCGGTGCATGGCACGCTATTGCCGCCGCCACCCTCAAGACGGGGTGGAGCAACCTGGTTAACGTGGCTCCAACCATGATTTCAGGTGTGCTGGTCAGCCTTGCGAAAGTTGCGGCGGCGCACGATCTTGGCGCAAGATGATCGATGAGCTTCCCTCGTGGACTGCAGGCCTCTCGCAATCGCCGCTGCTCGCCGCAGCGGTGATTGCCATCGTCGTGGCGCTGGCCGGTTCGCTGATCGGCGGGGCGACCCCGCGCGTCGGGCGGATCATGCGCTTGGGCGGCAATCTGGCGCTGATCGCGGTGGTCGGGATGACCGTGCTTCAGGTCGCGCGCCTCTCGAACCCCGCGCTCGATCTAGCGCTGCCGCAGGTCGGCCTGCCCGCGCAGCGCGTTTCCGGGAGCGAGACGCGGGTGCCGCTGGCGCCCGACGGTCACTACTGGATCAGGGCGAAGGTCAACGGTGAGCCGCGGCGTTTCCTCGTCGATACCGGCGCCACCCTGACCGCAGTGTCGCAGGATTTTGCCGAACGCAGCGGGATCGAGCCCGCGCCCGGGAGGATGCCGGTCCAGCTGCGCACCGCCAGCGGCACGTTGACCGCGCGGCTGGCGACGATCGACAACTTTGCCTTCGGTAACATCGTCGCGCGCGATATGGACGCGGTGATCGTGCCGGGGATGGACGGCATGACCGTGCTGGGGATGAACTTCCTGTCGCGGCTCAAGAGCTGGCGGGTGGAAGACGGCGAACTCGTGCTGGTTCCGCATCACCCACAGGGCGGTGCGGCTCCCTGACGGTTAGAATAAAGCGAAGCCAGATTTTCAGGTTGCTCCGCCCGGCTGCGTCGATCTGGGTCTGACGCAGCCGGGCGGGGCGGGGGGTCTCTTTACACCATCAGGCCGCGCGCAGCGGCTCGGCCTCGAGTGCGGCGCGGGCGAGGCGTTCGATCGTTGCGCTGGTCTCGGCCATCGAGTGGCGGACCTGGTGGAGCATCCGCCACACCCCGCCATCGCTCGCCAGCACCTCGATCGCACGGTCGCGTTCGAAGCGGGTGCGCGGCAGATAATCGCCGAACAGCGCCTCGATCCAGGCGCGGCGTTCGTCACGGCCAAGGTTCTGCGCCGGGCGGCGGGCTGCCGCACGGATCGCGGGGGCATAGGCCGCATAGGCGTGGCTGCGCATGAGCAAGCGCATCGTCGGT
>JANMPV010000099.1:0-1881 GCA_031370045.1 Novosphingobium sp.
AGCATGTAGGCCTGTTTCGGCGTCAACATGCCCAGCGTCATGCAGGTTTCCATGCCCATGCCCGCCACGCCCTTCACGATTGCGACTATTGCGGGCATGTCGCGGTCCTTGGGGTTGCGCCATGCCGCGCCCATACAGAACCGCTGGCTGCCATGATCCTTGGCCTGCGCCGCCGATTGCAGCACCGCCTGCACGTCCATCAGCTTGGTCGCCTCGACCCCCGTGTCGGCCTTGACCGACTGCGCGCAGTAGCCGCAATCCTCGGGACACCCGCCGGTCTTGATGCTGAGCAGCGTGCACAGCTGGACCTGATCGGGCGCGTGGGTAGCCCGGTGGACGGTCGCGGCGCGGAACACCAGTTCGGTAAACGGTAGCTCGAACAGCACGGCGATTTCGGCGCGGGTCCAGTCGGTGCGAGGCTCGGTCATACAGGCTTCCTCGCAAGATAGAGCCCGACCGCCATCACCGCGATGCCGAGCGCGCGCTTTGGCGTCATGGCGCTGTGGATCGCGCCGAGCCAGCCGAAATGGTCGATCGCCGCCGCCGCCACGATCTGGCCGAGCAGGACGAAGAAGATCGCGTTGCCCAACCCGATGCGCGGCGCGGCGTACGTCACCGAAATCCCGTAGAACAGGATGAACACCGCGCCGAACCAGATATGCGGCGTCGCGAACGTGAACGCGCTGCGCGGCGGGAAACCGGTGACGGCGACTAGCCCCAGCGCGATCACCAGCCCGACCGCGAACGACATTGCGGTCGCCGCGATCGGCCCGCCCAGTTGCTTGCCGAGGCCCGAGTTAAATGCAGCGAACACCGGGATGCCGATCCCAGCCAGGAACATCAGCGCCGCGATCGGCAGGAAGGCGGTTTGCGGCTGCGCGCTCATTCGGCCGCTTCCAGTTCCTGCCCGGCAGGCGGCATGTTGTGACCCAGCAGGCGGAGCATGTCGGCGGCGCATTCGACCACGTTCGAACCCGGCCCGTAAATCCCCTGCACCCCCGCATCGCGCAGGAATTCGTAGTCCTGCGGCGGGATAACCCCGCCGGCGATGACTTTGATGTCGGCGCGGCCAGCCTCCCTGAGCAGACAGATCAGTTCGGGGATGAGTGTCTTGTGCCCGGCAGCAAGACTGCTGGCGCCGACCGCGTCGACGTCATGTTCTAGCGCGAGCACGACGGTTTCTTCGGGTGTCTGGAACAGCGGACCGCTGCTGACGTCGAAGCCCATGTCGGTGAAGGCGGATGCGATCACGTTGGCGCCGCGGTCGTGCCCGTCCTGGCCCATCTTGGCGACCAGCAGGCGGGGCGCACGACCGAGACGGCGGGCGACCGAGGCCACGCCTTCGATGACCTGAGTGTAGCGCGCATCGGCCTCATAGGCCTTGCCGTAAATGCCCGTGACCGGGACTGGCTGAGTTCCATACCGCCCGAAAGCCACTTCCATCGCGTCGGAGATTTCACCAAGCGAAGCGCGCGCGCGCGCGGCATCGACGGCTAGGGCGAGGAGGTTGGTTTCTGGGGCGGTTGTTGAAGCGCGGCCTTCGACAGGCTCAGGCTGAGCGGGGTTTGTGTTTGAGATTTTTCCAAGGCCCGCTCGTGCTGAGCTTGTCGAAGTACCTGCGCCGACAGTGAGAGCCTTTAGGGCAGCTTGGCACTTCGCCTCATCCCGGCCCTCGCGCATCGTCTTTAACCGCGCGATTTGGGCATCTCGCACCGCGTGGTTGTCAATGCTCAGCGTATCGAGGTGCGCCTCTTCCTTGAGCCGGTACTTGTTGACCCCGACGATCACGTCTTCGCCCTTGTCGACCCGCGCCTGGCGCGCGGCGGCGGCTTCCTCGATCCGCTGCTTGGGCATGCCGGTGGCGACCGCCTTGGTCATCCC
>JANMPV010000238.1:0-5503 GCA_031370045.1 Novosphingobium sp.
TAGATCGTGTCGCCGACCTTGGACGAGATCACGAACGCCTCGGCGCGCTTGGCGGTCGAGCGGGGATCGCGGCTGTAGAGTTCGCCGGTCGAAGGCTCGACGATATCGCAGCAGATGATCATCATCGGGGTGGCGCTGAACGGATCGATATAAACCGCGTCGAGATCGGGCTTGAGGATCATGTCGCTCTCGTTGATCGCCTTCCAGCCCTCGATCGAGCTGCCGTCGAACATCAGCCCGTCCTCGAGCTCGTCCTCGCCGATGAGCCCGGCGACCATCGTCAGATGCTGCCATTTGCCCTTGGGATCGGTGAAGCGCAGATCGACCCATTCGATTTCCTCGTCCTTGATCCGGGCGAGAACGTCCTTTGCCTTGGCCATGGTGGTGATTTCCCTCTTTTTAGCGATATTCAAAAAAAGTCCGCTCGTCCTGAGCCTGTCGAAGGACCGTCCTCTACTTCGGACCTGGCGCCCTTCTCAAAAACAAGAACGATGCTTCGACAAGCTCAGCACAACCGCGAAAAAAAGACACTCGAGTGAAGTGCCTAAATCGCGTCGTCGTCGCGTTCGCCGGTGCGGATGCGCAGCGCGCTTTCGACGTGGAACACGAAGATCTTGCCGTCGCCGATCCGCCCGGTCTGCGCCGCCGAGGCAATCGCCTCGACCGTGCGCTCGGCCAGGTTATCGGGCACGACCACTTCCAGCTTCACCTTGGGGAGGAAGTCGACCACGTATTCGGCACCGCGATAGAGCTCGGTATGGCCCTTCTGGCGGCCAAAGCCCTTGGCCTCGGTCACGGTGATGCCCGAGACCCCGACTTCGTGGAGCGCCTCTTTCACTTCGTCCAACTTGAACGGTTTGATGATCGCTTCGATCTTCTTCACATGACCCCCAAGCGGCTTTTGCGCAGCGCCGCGTCAGGCACCAACTCATCAAGAATCGTGCCAATGACTTGTGCGGCGTGTCTATGCGATTGCGACCGAGCGCGGAAGGCGCTTTTTTCGCGGTTGCAGCAATTTTAGCAGCGGCGGATTTGGCGCGCGAGCAAGAAAATTCGCCCGGCCACCGCAATCCATGCCGAAAATTCGCACACCCCTGCCCGTTTTTTAGGCATTAAGCCGCGACGGACAGTTTGAATCCCAATGCCTTGATCAGGTTGTACAGCGTCTCCAGCGTCGGGTTCCCCTTGGGACCGAGCGCCTTGTACAATGCCTCGCGGGTGATTCCGGTTTCCTTGGCGACCGCAGTCATGCCCTTGGATCGCGCGACCGCATCAAGAGCATCTCGGATATCACCAAGATCGCCGTCTTCAAAGGTCACCTGGAGAAAAGACAGGATCGCCTCACGATCGGTGAGATAGTCGGCGGCGTCAAACGGGGTCGTCTTAAGTGGCATCGTCGTCACTCCATTGGGCCGCCATAGTCCGCGCACGCGCTATGTCGCGGGCCTGCGATCCCTTGTCGCCCCCGACCAGCAGGACGACAAGCTCCACGCCGCGCTGAACATAATACAAGCGGTATCCAGGGCCATATCCTATCCGCATCTCGCTCACGCCGCCGCCCACCGGGCGAACGTCGCCAAGCAGGCCGCGACCGACCCGCAGCAGGCGCTGCACAATCACAAACCTCGCTCGCTCGTCCCGCAGCTTGGACAGCCACTGGGCGAACGGATCCGACTGTCGTACGTGCATCGAACTGTAATCTACAGATTACATTGCGCGTGTCAATACGGCGGGCGGTTCAGCCCCTGCTGACTCGCGGTGAAAATCTCGCAGCCATCCTGGGTGATCCCGATCGAGTGTTCGAACTGCGCCGAAAGCGAGCGGTCGCGGGTGACGGCCGTCCACCCGTCTTCGAGCAGCTTGACCGGCGGCTTGCCCAGATTGATCATCGGCTCGATCGTGAAGAACATCCCCTGGCGCAATTCCGGCCCGGTTCCGGCGCGCGCGGCGTGGATCACTTCGGGGGCGTCGTGGAACAGCCGCCCCAGGCCGTGGCCGCAGAACTCGCGGACCACGCCATAGCGGTGGCCTTCGGCGTGGCGCTGGATCGCGGCACCGATATCGCCCAGCCGCGCACCGGGGCGGGCTTGTTCTATCCCGATCATCAGGCACTCGTAGGTCACCTCGACCAAGCGCCGCGCCTTGAGCGGCACATCACCGACAAGGTACATCCGGCTGGTGTCGCCGTGCCAGCCATCGAGCAGCGGGGTCACGTCGATATTGACGATGTCGCCGTCTTTCAGCGTCTTTTCGGACGGGATGCCGTGGCAGACGACGTGGTTGATTGAGATGCAGCACGAATGGGTATAGCCGCGATAGCCGAGCGTCGCGGGCACCGCCCCGCCATCGAGCGTCATCTGCCGCACCACATCGTCGAGCGCGGCGGTGGTGACGCCAGGTTTCACCAGCGGGACCAGCGCGTCGAGGATCCCGGCTGCCAGCTGCCCGGCTGCGCGCATCCCGGCGAACCCGGCGGGGCCATGCAGTTTGATCGTCCCGTCGCGGGGCAGGACGCCGGTATCGTCCACGGTGATGTAGTCGGTCATGGTGAGGATATAGCGTAGGTTGGGCGCAATTGCGACCTCTCGTGATCCTCCCCGAGCTTGTCTTGGGGAGGTGGCAGTCGGCTTCTTTCTTGCCGACTGACGGAGGGGTTCTTGCGCGTTCCCCTCCACCACCCGCTGCGCGGGCGGTCCCCCTCCCCGAGACAAGCTCGGGGAGGATTTACTTCACCACGAACGCCGCACGATACTCGGGCCTCACCGCGCGCAGCAGCGCCGCCGTCACCGGCAACGTTATGTCGAAATCCCCCTCGGCATACGAGCCCGCGGCATACGGCCCGATCAGCACGCCGATCCTGTCAAACGTTTGTCCGGTGGACGAGCCGAGGATCACGGTCTGATCGGACGGCTTGATGCAGTCGTTAAACAAACTGCCGTCGCTGACCACGGGTTCACCTCGCCGTTTGCCTCGCTCCTTGTCGAGCATCGCGCAGAACGGGCGTTGGATCACAGCGTCAAGCGCAGCGGGACTCGTGAACAGCGCCAGTGGAGCGACCCGCTCGCCCGCCTGCTTGTCGAACAGTAGCGAATCGAAGCCGTAGTTGGGATGCGCGCCGCCGGTGTATTCGGAAACCAGCAGCGACAAGCTGAGGAAGCGCGGGGTCTCGGCGACCTTCTCCCACGCGCGGCCCTGGGCATAGGCATGGTATTCGAAGCCGCTTTGCTTGGCCTCGGCCCGTCCGCTGGTGGCGTCCTCGACCAGTTGTGCGCGGGCTTTGGCGCGGTCGGCGTCGAGCCAGGCCCTGAGTGCGGAAATGCGCCCGGCTTCGGCGGGATAGCTGTAGTCGAACTCGTATAAATCGGACGATTCCTCGACCTTGCTCGCCCCACCGCCGGTGGCGGAGGAGGCCGAAGCCTTTGCGCCAGTGCTGGTCGAGACCGAGGTACTCGATGAACGCGAGTTGCCGGTCGCAGCCTTGGCGGCAGGCGGAGCTTCGGAACTGCACGCAGCCAACAGGGCAATCGAGATCAGGCAGACGACACAACGCAACATGCAAAATTCCTCACACCCCACCGGCCAAACACGCTAGGCGGCTGGGCGATGAGCGACAAGCAAGCCCTAATCCAGCCCGATCGCGGGCAAAAGGCGATCGATCTCGAACTGGTCGACAAAGCCGGTTTCGCTGCCTGGGCCAAGGCGCTGAGCGCCCCGGCGCGCGCGGCGGTCGAGGCGCAGAAGTTCGAAGGCGGCGGCTATGAGACCGCGATCGTTCCCACCGCGAACGGCTGGTCGGCGGTGGCGGGCGTGGCCAACACCGCCAGCTTTTCAAGCTGGTGCCTCGCCAAGCTCGCCGAAATCCTCCCCGCAGGAACCTATCGCCTGAAGGATGCCGAGCCGGGCCCAGCGCTGCATGGCTGGATCACCGCGCAATACCGCTTCGATCGTTATCGCGACGCAGCCAAGGCCACCGGCCCGCGCATTCTTCTCACCCGGAACGCCAAGGCGATCGAGCCAGCCCTGGCCGAGACGGCGGCAGTCGCCAAGGTGCGCGATCTGGTCAACACCCCCGCCGAAGACATGGGCCCCGCCGCACTGGAAGCGGAAGTCCGCGCGCTCGGCAAGCTCCACAAGGCCGAAGTGACGGTCACCACTGGCGATGCGCTGGAGCAGGCCTTTCCGCTGGTCCACGCCGTCGGTCGGGCAGCGGCGCGCAGCCATTCGCCGCGGATGATCGAACTGGTGTGGGGACCGGCCAAGGCCCCGCGCCTCGCCATCGTCGGCAAGGGTGTGTGCTTCGATAGCGGAGGCCTCGACATCAAGCTTTCGGCGGGCATGTTGCTGATGAAAAAGGATATGGGCGGGGCGGCGCACGCGATCGCGCTGGCCGGGCTGGTGATGGGCGCGGGGCTGAAGGTGCGGCTGCACCTGCTGGTCCCCGCAGTCGAGAACGCGATTGCCGGCAACGCGATGCGTCCCGGCGACGTGTTTCGGGCGCGAGGTGGTTTGAGCGTCGAGATCACCAACACCGATGCCGAAGGACGCCTGGTGCTCGCCGACGCTTTGGTCTGCGCGGGCGAAGAAATGCCCAAATTGATCATCGACTTCGCCACGCTGACCGGCGCGGCACGGGTTGCGCTGGGGCCGGACCTGCCCGCGTTGATGACGCGCCGTGACGAGACCGCCGCAGGCCTGATAGCTGCGGGCCTTGCGCACGACGATGCGGTGTGGCGTCTGCCGCTGCCCGAGGCCTATCGCGAATACCTCAAGTCCGACATCGCCGACCTCCAGAACAGCCCCTCGAACGGCTACGCCGGGGCCAGCGTCGCCGGGCTGTTCCTCGACCGCTTCGTGCCCGAGGGCGCTGACTGGGCGCACTTCGATACCTTTGCCTGGCGCCCGGTGGCCAAGCCGGGGCGGCCCAAGGGCGGTGAGGCGCTGGGGCTGAGGGCTGCGTGGCACTATCTGCGCGAGCGTTTCTGCTGAGTTTGATGGCCATAGGTATGCGCGCGGCCTTCGACAGGCTCAGGCTGAGCGGACTTTTTGTAGATATTCAACCAACACCCGCTCAGGCTGAGCCTGTCGAAGCCCGCCCGCCTTTATTCACCCCATGACCATCGCCGCCGCGCCTTGCTCTGATGCCGAGCAGCGTCTAATCGCCCGCGCTTTGCGCCAAGGCCCTTCCGTGACCGCACCTGTGCCTCATCAAGCCGACTATTCCGGACAGTACGCGCTGTCCGGCCCGGCCAAAGTGCGCGATGCGCGGATCACCCCGATTCGCGGCGATCTGGCCGACATCGCCTTGGCGGGCAAGCTGTTCGCGCCGCATTACGTGGTACCGATGGAGCGGATGGTAACGGCAGCGTTCAGCCATGGGAAGGCGAGGTCACCGTCAAGAAGATGGCGGAATGGCCGGTCTGGGTGCCCGCACCCTATCACCTGAAGGTGAAGCCCGAGCTTGCCAAGTGGCTGCCAGGTGGCATGCCGGGGGGCCCGGAGAACC
>JANMPV010000149.1:0-7107 GCA_031370045.1 Novosphingobium sp.
CCGAACAGGATCATATGGTGGGGGATACCCGGCCAGGTGCCCTCTACGCCGAAGTGAACCACGAACAGGCTCGGCGAAAACCGCTTTTTCGCCAGGCTGCGCGCCTGCTTCTCGCCCCGCGCCGACCCGCCCAGCAGATCGCGATAGCTGTGCATCAGGTCGGCGTTTGTCGCGACCGCGTCGAACTCGCCGCGCCAGCCGCTCTTGGTCTCGACCGCACTCGCCCGGGTGCCATCCGTGACAATCTGCGCCACCGGATCGTCCATCCGTACCGTGCCGCCCAGTCGTTCTAACAGCGTGACCATCCCGGCGACAAGGCGGTTGGTGCCGCCCTTGGCCCACCAAACCCCGCCGTCCATCTCCAGCTTGTGGATCAGCGCATAGATCGCGCTTGTCGACATCGGATTGCCGCCCACCAGCAGCGAGTGGAAGCTCAGCGCCTCGCGCAGTTTGGGCGATTTGACGAAGCTGGAGACCATCGAATAGACCGAGCGCCACGCCTGATAGCGCATCAGCGCGGGCGCGGCCTTGATCATGGTTGAGAAGTTGAGGAACGGCTGCGCGCCCAGCTTGACATAACCTTCCTCGTACACTCCCGCGCTGTAATCGAGGAAATCGCGATAGCCGGCGTAGTCGCCCGGCGCGACCCGATCGATCTCGGCGTGGAGCTTTTCCAGGTCGTTGGAATAATCGAAGTTGGTCCCATCGGGCCAGTTAAGGCGATAGAACGGGGTGACCGGCATCAGTTCGACGTCGTCGGCCAGCTTCTGCCCGGACAGGGCCCACAATTCCTCAAGACACGCGGGATCGGTAATCACCGTCGGCCCGGCATCGAAAGTAAAGCCGTCCTTCTCCCAGAAATAGCCGCGCCCGCCGGGTTTGTCGCGGCCCTCGACCACGGTGGTCGCAATCCCGGCCGATTGCAGGCGGATGGCAAGCGCCAGTCCGCCGAACCCGGCTCCGATTACACATGCTGTTTTCTTGGACGATTGCTTCAAGCTTTTGGGCTTTACACTTGTATCGGTCACACGGACTCCGCTCGCAGGCTGCCGTGGCGCAGGCGGTTCGACTCGCCCATTCCCAGGAACGAGCCGAGACCGCGGAAGAACGGCACCGGCGGCTTGCCACTGACGAGCCGCAGTTTGTCCGCAAGCGTCGAGCGCGCGCCATAGAATCGCTCGATCAGCTTGTTGTCGAGCCTATAGAAGCGTTCGAGCACTTTGTAACGCTCATGCGGCACGGCGGCCTCGAACAGCATCTTGGCGAGGCGGCGGGCGAAATCGGCGCGGGCCCATTCGGCGCGGGCGTGGGTTTCGCTGAACCTCGCGAGGCCATCTGCCGAAAAATCGCGGCGCGCAGCGAGTGCGGCGGCGAAGCGCACCGCGTGGGGCAGCGAATAGCTGGTGAGCGGGTGAAACAGCCCGGCGCGGGTGCCGGCCTTGGCGGTGCCGACCCCGGTGGCGCGCCAGAAAGCTTCGAAATCGCCCCCCGAAACCACCGGCAGCACGCCGTGCTCCTCGCTGATCGTGCGCTTCACCTGCCAGCCCATGGCCGCGCAATAGCGATCGATCCGGTGGCCTACCTCGGCCCGGTCGAGTGTGCTGGAATCGCTGTAATAGGTGTCTTCGACAAAGATCTCGCGGTCCGAGAACGGCAAGCAATAGACGAACCGATAGCCATCGAGCTGATCGACCGTGGCGTCCATCACCACCGGGCGTTCGAGCCCGTGCGGCGCTTCCAGCTCAAGCAGCCGCCCGGCGAATTTCTGCCACCCGCCGGTCAGTTCGCCCGCCAGCCGCATTCCGCGCGCGTCGATCACCGCGCCCGCCGCGATCCGGCTGCCGTCGACGCAACGCACCTCCATTTCCCGCTCATCCTGAGCCTGTCGAAGGACCTCGACCACGCGTTGGCCAGACAGGATGGCGCGCGGTGGCAGCGTTTGGCGCAGCTCGTAATTCAGGCGTTCGGAGGTCACGCTGTAATAGGTCGCGGGCAGGGTGCGCTCATAGCCAGGAAACGCGACATCGTAGCCGCGCCACCCTTTGACCACCAGTCGTTCGAGCAGCCAGCGATCGGCCTTGGCGACGTCGGGCCCGAAAAACGACCACACGTGGTTGCCGCCCAGTGCCTCGTCCTGCTCGATCAGGACGATGTCGAGATCGGGCTGGCGCTCCGCCAGGGCGAGCGCGATCAGGCCACCGGCCAGCCCGCCGCCAAGGATCGCAATATCGGCCTGGCTGTTCCGCATCGTGCTCCGCCCATAGACGAACGAGGTTAACGCGCCAACGTGCGGCTTGGCCCCGGCGCGCCTTTGCGCCATGATGGGTGATATGGGCGACACCCGGATAGAACCTGCCACTCTGGCCGACGCTGCGGCGTGCGCCAAGATCTATGCCCACCACGTTCGCCACGGCACCGCCAGCTTCGAGACGGAGCCGCCGTCGGAAGCCGAGATGGCGGCGCGGATGGCCAAAGTACTCGATCCGGGTTCGCCGTGGCTGGTGGCGCGCGCGTCCACCGGCGAGGTTGTCGGATACGCCTACGCCGCGCAGTTCCGCGACCGCCTGGCGTATCGCTTCGCCTGCGAGAACAGCGTCTATATCCGCCACGATCGCGTGGGTGAGGGCACCGGCCGCGCGCTGCTGGCGCTGCTGATTGTTGCCGCCGAACGGCATGGGTTTCGCCAGATGATCGCGGTGATCGGCGGTGCAGAGCCGGCCTCGATCCGGCTTCACAGGGGCTGCGGATTTGTGGAGAGCGGCCGGATGCGCAGCATCGGGCGCAAGGCCGGGCGCTGGCTCGACACGCTGTATATGCAGCGCGCGCTGGGGCAGGGCGACGATACCCCTCCCGAGGAAGAACCGGGTTGACGTTGCCTTCACTGCTCCCCGACCGGCGCGGGCTGATCGGCGCAGTCGTGCTGTGGCTGGGCGTGGGGGCGACCCTGCTGGCGATGGGGCGCGTGCCGATCTGCACTTGCGGCAGCATCAAGCTGTGGTGGGGCGTGGTCCAGTCGGCTGAAAACAGCCAGCACATCGCCGACTGGTACAGCTTCAGCCACGTGATCCATGGGTTGTTGTTCTATTTCTTCGCGCACCTGCTGTGGCGGCGGTGGGGCTTGTTCGGCGGCCGCCCGGCGGCATGGGCGTTGCCGATCGCGGTGGCGTTCGAGGCGTTCTGGGAGCTACTCGAAAACTCGCCGCTGATCATCGACCGCTATCGTGCGGTGACCGTCAGCTTCGGCTATTCGGGCGACGCGGTGATCAACAGTATGGCCGACATCGGCTTCATGGCGCTGGGCTTCTGGATCGCCAGCAAACTGCCGGTGTGGGCCAGCGTCGCCATGGCGATCGCCTTCGAATTGTTCACCCTGGTCATGATCCGCGATAACCTGACGCTCAACGTGCTGATGCTGGTGTGGCCGCTGGATGCGGTGCGCCACTGGCAAGCGGGGTAGATGCAGCCAGCTAACGCGCCTCAATCCGCACCGGCATTTCGGTGAACCCGTGCAGGAACGGACTCGCCAGCCGAGTCGACTTGCCCTGCGGCACAATCCGCCAATTCCGCGCGACGATCTCGCCGATCAGCGTCGCCAGTTGAATTTCCGCCAGCCGCGCGCCGACACAGCGGTGGATGCCGTGGCCGAAGGCGAGGTGGCGGCGGGCGTTTTTGCGGGTCACGTCGAACTGCTCGGCATCGGCGAACACGCTCTCGTCGCGGTTGGCCGAGATGTACCACATCACCACCTTATCGCCCTTGGCAATGAACTGCCCGCCGACCTCGGCGTCGGCGGTCGCGGTGCGGCGCATGTGGGTGACGGGCGATTGCCAGCGGATGATTTCCTGCGCGGCGTTGGGGATCAATGACGGGTCGGCGTGGAGCTTGTCGAGCTGTTCGGGATAGCGCGCCAGCGCCTCGACCAGCCCGCCCATCGAATGCCGGGTGGTATCGTTGCCGCCGACGATCAGCAGCGCGATATTGCTGATTCGCTCGAACGGGGTGAGGTGGCCCATCGCTTCGCTGTGGACCATCCGGCTGAGCAGATCGTCGCTCGGCGGCTGCGCGAGCCGTTCGGCCATCAGCGCATCGAACCGCCCGAGCATCCGCCCCATTTCGGTCAGGAAGGTGACGCGGCGGGCTTCGTCCACGTCGGGGCGGATGTCGCTGGCCAGATCGGACCACAGCTTGATGTCGTGGCGTTCTTCCCACGGGAAGCCGAACAGGATGCACAGCATGCCGACGGTCAGCGGAACCGCGACCTGGCTGACCCAATCGAACGTCTCGCCCACCGGCAGCGCGTCGAACAACTCTTGCGTGCGCTCGCGAACGGTGACTTCGCGCTCGGCCATCTGGCTGGGGTTGAACGCGGGTGAGACGACCTTGCGCTGATCGGTATGGCGCGGCGCATCCATCGCGATGAAATTTTCCAGGTTGGTCTCGGGCAGCGGGGTGAGGATCGTGATGTTGCCGTTGGCCGCCGCCGAGGAGAACTCGCCCGCGCGCAATTCAACCTCGCTGATCAGCGCGTGGCTGACCACCGACCAGTACCCGCCATACGGACTATCGGGGCACCAGCTGACCGGCATTTCGGCGCGCAACTGCGCAAACGGTGCGCGCCAGGTGTCATCGACGAACAGCGCGTTGTCGCTGACATCGAACGGCGCGATCGCGCGGGGAGGGTGGGCGAGCGTGGCCATCGGAAAATCTCCTGCTGGCCCTGTCTCTATTTAACCGCCCGGTTAAAGTCTAGGCGCGAACCGCGCGGCCGGGGGTTCCGGTCGCGCGGCTGCTGCGGCCTACATCTTGTGCGCGGGCATCGCTGGCTTGGCTGGTGTTGCCGACATCATCTTGCCCCCCGGCATCGCCGGTGTGGCGGGCATTGCTGCGTGGGCGTTGCGGGCGTGCCTCGCGTGATGGCGCATCGACTTGTGATGCATCATCTTGCCGTGGTGCATCATCTTGCCGTGGTGCATCATTTTGCCGTGATGCATCATCGAGCCGGACATACCCTCGTGCTGGCGACAATGGTCGGTCACCGTTGCCGAGCACATCGGCAGCATGGCATCGTCCTGGGCAAGCGCAGGGGCAGCGAAAGCCAGCGCGGTGGCGACGGCGAGCGTGGAAGCAATCAGGCGATTCATGGTATTCTCCCTCGCGAACAAGCTCGCGATGTTCGGTAACGCTTGAAACGTCTTTCTGCTCCCGCTGGACGCCGCGCAACTGCAACTCTATGATCGTCCATCCCCGGGGAGCGCGCTTGCGCTGAGAGGGGCGGATGGCACCGCTCGACCCGTCGAACCTGAACCCGTTAGCACGGGCGGAGGGAGGGCGGTTCCACGCTCGATCTCCCGTCCAAGGAGCGCGCATGGCCGACATTAACAGTAAGCTAGAGATAGGTGTCACCACCGGCCCGATTCGCGGCAGCCGCAAGGTTTACATCGGTCCCTTCAAAGTCGCCATGCGCGAGATCGATCTCGAACCATCGTGCGGAGAGCCGCCGCTGCGCGTGTATGACCCGTCGGGCCCCTACACCGATCCCGCCGCACACATCGACATCGCCGCCGGTCTGCCGATGATCCGCCGCGACTGGCAGCTCGCCCGCGGAGATGTCGAGGAATACACCCCCCGCGAAGTCCGCGCCGAAGACAACGGCCAGCTTGGTCCCGATCGCAGCGGCGGCGTTCCCGCGTTCCCCACCGCGCTGCGCCGCCCGCTGTGCGCCAAAGCCGGGGCCAACCTCAGCCAGATGTACTACGCCCGCCGCGGCATCATCACCCCCGAGATGGAGTACGTCGCCACCCGCGAAAACCTCGGGCGCGAAATGGCCCGCGATCATGTCCGCGATGGGCAGGATTGGGGCGCCAGCATCCCCGACAACGTCACCGCCGAATTCGTCCGCGACGAGGTGGCGCGGGGCCGCGCGATCATCCCCAGCAATGTCAACCACCCCGAATGCGAGCCGATGGCGATCGGGCGCAACTTCCTCGTCAAGATCAACGCCAACATCGGCAACTCGGCGGTCGCCAGCGATGTCGCGCAGGAAGTTGACAAGCTGGTCTGGTCGATCCGCTGGGGCGCCGACACCGTCATGGACCTGTCCACCGGGCGCAACATTCACGACACCCGCGAATGGATCATCCGCAACAGCCCCGTGCCGATTGGGACGGTGCCGATCTATCAGGCGCTCGAAAAGGTCGGCGGGGTGGCCGAAGATCTCACCTGGGAAATCTTCCGCGATACCCTGATCGAACAGGCCGAGCAGGGGGTCGATTACTTCACGATCCACGCCGGGGTCCGCCTGCCGTACATCCCGATGACCGCCAAGCGCGTCACCGGGATCGTCAGCCGCGGCGGCAGCATCATGGCCAAATGGTGCCTCAGCCACCACAAGGAGAGCTTCCTCTACGAACGCTTCGACGAGATCACCGAGATCATGAAGGCGTACGACATCGCCTATAGCCTGGGCGACGGCCTGCGTCCCGGCAGCATCGCCGACGCCAACGACGAGGCCCAGTTCGCCGAGCTCTACACGCTGGGCGAGCTGACCAAAAAGGCCTGGGCGCAGGACGTTCAGGTGATGATTGAAGGCCCCGGCCACGTGCCCATGCACAAGATCAAGGAGAATATGGACCGCCAGCTCGCGGTGTGCGGCGAGGCGCCGTTCTACACGCTGGGGCCGCTGACGACGGACATCGCGCCCGGCTACGATCACATCACGTCGGCGATCGGCGCGGCGATGATCGGCTGGTTCGGCACCGCGATGCTCTGCTACGTCACGCCCAAGGAACACCTCGGCTTGCCCGATCGCGACGATGTGAAAGTCGGCGTGGTCACCTACAAGCTCGCTGCGCACGCCGCCGATCTGGCCAAGGGCCACCCGGCGGCCAAGCTGCGCGACGATGCGCTGAGCAAGGCACGCTTCGAATTCCGCTGGCGCGACCAGTTCAACCTCAGCCTCGACCCCGACACAGCGGAGCAATATCACGACCAGACGCTGCCAGCCGAAGGCGCAAAGACCGCGCATTTCTGTTCGATGTGCGGGCCGAAGTTTTGCTCGATGAAAATCAGCCAAGAAGTGCGGGAATTCGCGCGGTTGCAGAATCAGGA
>JANMPV010000168.1:0-2114 GCA_031370045.1 Novosphingobium sp.
GCCTGGCTCAACGCGGTCAAGAACCCGTTCCAGCAACTCAACGTCGCCGCGCGCAGCACCCCGGGGCTGTATCGCCTGATCCAGGGGGTGCGGGGCAAGGACATCGCGATGGGCGACGAGATGATCGCGCCCAAATCGCGCTTCAACGCCACGATCAGCGCGCACCGCGTGGTCGAGGGCCACAGCTTTGCGCTCGCCGATATCAAGGCGATCCGCGCGCTCGATCCGGGGTGCAAGCTCAACGATGTGTTCCTCGCGATCATCGGCGGGGGCTTGCGCAAGTATCTGCTGAGCAAGAACGACTTGCCCGAAAAGTCGATGACCGCGATGGCGCCGATCTCGGTCCGTTCGGGCGACGAAAAGGGCGATATGGGCAATCAAGTTGCTGCCATGATCGTGCAACTGGGAACCCATATCGGCGATCCGGTGGAGCGGCTGGCCTATGTCCACGACAAGACCAAGAACTCCAAGGCGATGACCGAGGCGATCGGTGCGCGCAACATGACCGAGATCAGCAAAGTCAGCCCGGCGCTGTTCATGGCGCTGGGGGCGCAGCTCTACACCCGGCTGGGGCTGGCCAACCGGATGGGGCCGGCGTTCAACACGGTAGTGACCAACGTCCCCGGCCCGCCGGTGCATCTCCATTCGGCCGGCGCGCGACTGGACAGCATGATGGGACTGATCTGCCTCAACGATGGGCTGGGGCTCGCCCACGTGGTCCAGAGTTATGTCAAAGAGGCGACGATCAGCTTCACCGCCGACCGCGATCTGCTGCCCGATCCGCAGTTCTACATCGGCTGCATCGTCGAGAGTTTCGAAGAACTGCGCGATGCGGCCAAGGCGATGCCCCCCGCTTCGGTAAAACCGGCGCTATCCGCCAAGCCTGCGGCCCCTGCGCCAACGGCAAAGGTCAAGGCCAAAATGCCGCCGCCTGGCACCAAACCCGCATCGAAGCGTTCGCCCGCAATCAAAACCGCCAAGCCGGCCAAATCGGGAAGCAAAAACCCAGCATGACCACCGCCGCAACTGCCCACCGCCCGCCCTCCGACTGGCTCGCTTTGACCGAAGCGCCGCGGGCGATCTTCGAATTCGCCAGCTTCCTCGCGCTGCGCCCGCTTCTGTCGTTCCTGCCGCGCGGTGATGGCCACCCGGTACTCGTACTGCCGGGGTTTATGGCTTCAGACACCTCCACAATACCGCTGCGCAACCTGTTGATCGAGCTGGGTTATGATGCGGTTGGATGGGACTTGGGGCGTAACATCCAGATTACATCTACCCGGGTCAAGGCGATGGGCGCCTGCCTTTCCGCGCTCCATCAGCGCACCGGGCGCAAGGTGACGATCATCGGCTGGAGCCTGGGCGGCCTGCTCGCGCGCGAACTGGCCAAGCTTCACCCCGATGCGGTGCGACAGGTGATTTCGCTGGGTAGCCCGCTCAGCGCCGACCGCGGAATATCCAAGGTCCGCCGCTTGTTCGAGGCGCTCAATGGGACGGTTCCCGAAGTCCAGCGTAATGGCCAGTTTCTGGACATAGCCAGCCCGCCGCCGGTGCCTTCGACTTCGGTGTTCACCAAAAGCGACGGCGTGGTCCACTGGCGCGGCTCGATCCAGCCCGAAGGCCCCGAGCGCGAAAACGTCGAGGTGCTCGCCAGCCACATCGGGCTGGGCGTCAACCCCACCGTGATGTGGCTGATCGCCAATCGCCTCGCCCAACCCGAGGGCGAGTGGACCCCCTTCAAGGCCAAGGGTCTGGCAGCGTGGGCGTTCCCCAGCAAGCCGGTGGTGCACTGACCGCGCGAAGCCGAGAGTTGCTGCCGTGTCGCTCGCAATGAAGCTTCAGTGTTTGGGGACCTGCGGCTGCCTTCCTCGCCAAGCACCGCGCTGAGATCAGCCCCGCCAGGAACGCTTCAATCCATGGCAATTGTCAAGAAGGCCGCCGGGCTTCCCTTTTCGGGCGCTTCCCGCTAAGGCGCGCCCGGCCCACTTCCGGGCCCACCAAGGATCGATTTAACCGCCTATGGCGAAAGAAGAACTTCTCGAGATGCGGGGCACGGTCGTCGAGCTGCTGCCCAATGCCATGTTTCGCGTCCGCCTCGAGAACGATCACGAGATCCT
>JANMPV010000180.1:0-13161 GCA_031370045.1 Novosphingobium sp.
CGCGTCCGAATCCACCGTCGCGGCAAACACGATCTCGCCTTTCGCGTTGCTTGTGTTGTTTGTATCAGCGCCCTGTGTGACCGCGTCGGTGTAATTCTGCGCGCCCGTGGTCCTCACGCTTCCGCCATTGAGCGCGGTTACGCCCCCGCCGTTGGTGGTCAGCGAGGCCAGCGCGAAGTTCGTGCCGACCGCGCCGCCGAAAGTGGTCAGCCCCGCGGTGGTCACCGTCAGCGCCCGCGCGGTCGCATCCGAATCGACCGTCGCGGCAAAGCCGATCGCGCCGTTGCCGGTGCTGGTCAGCGTGGTGTCCGCGCCCAGCGTGACCGCATCGGTATAAGTCTGCGCGCCCGTGGTCCTCACGCTTCCGCCATTGAGCGCCGTGGTGCCAGTGGCGTCGGTGGTCAGCGAGGTCAGCGCCGTGGTCCCGCCGACGATCCCGCCGAACGTCGTAATTCCAGCGGTGTTGAGCGCCAGCGTCTGCGCGCCGTTAAGCGTTGTCGCGAAGGTCAGCGCCCCGCTGCCGGTGCTGGTCAGCGTGGTATCCGCACCCAGCGTAACCGCATCGCCATACGTCTGCGCGCCCGAGGTGCGCACCGACCCGCCGTTGATCGCGGTGGTGCCGCCCGAGTCGGTGGTGAGCAACCTTAGCGCCGTGGTTCCGCCGACAACACCGCCGAACGTCGTCGTGCCCGCGGTTCTGACTGTCAGCGCCTCCGCGCCGTTGACCGTGCTCGCCAGCGTGATCGCTCCGCTGCCGGTGCTCACCAGCGCCGGGTCAAAACCGAGCGTGACCGCGTCGCCGTAGGTTTGCGCGCCGGTGGTGACGATCACGCTCTTGATTGCGGTGATGCCGCCGGCGTCGGTGGTGATCGAGGTCAGCCGCGTGGTGTCGCCCACCGCGCCGAGGAACGCGGTCGTGCCGCCGGTATTCACCGCCAGCGTCTGCGCGCCGTCCACCTGGCTTCCGAAAGTGATCGCGCCTCCGGTCGTGCTAGTCAGCGTGGTTGCCGCGCCCAGCGTGACCGCGTCGTTGTAGGTTTGCGCGCCGGTGGTGCGCACCGATCCGCCGTTGATCGCGGTGGTTCCGCGAACGTTGGTGGTCAAAGAGGTCAGCGCGGTCGCACCGCCGACCGCGCCGCCGAACGTGGTGGTGCCAACAGTGTCGATGGCCAGGACTTGCCCGCCGTCGAGCGTGGTTGCGAACCCGATTGCCCCGCCGCCGCTGCTTGCCAGCGTGGTTGCGCCCGTCAGCACCACGGCGTCGCCATAGCTTTGCGAACCGGTGGTGGTGATCGCGCCCGAAAGCTGGGTGGTGCCGCCGTTACCGGTGACGAGGTTGGCGATCCCGGTGAACGTTCCGTCGATCGTCGAAGTGCCCGAGTAGTTGAGCGTCAGGTTCTTGCCGTTGCCGAGCAGCCCCGCGGCAAAGCTCCCGGTGGTTCCGGTCAGCGTGGTGTTTGCGCCCAGTGTAACCTGATCGCCAAAATTCTGCGCACCGGTGGTGCTGATCGCGCCGCCGTTGATCGCGGTGGTCCCGCCCGCGTTGGTGGTCAGCGAGGCCAACGCGAAGTTCGTGCCCACCGCGCCGCCGAACGTCGTCGCGCCCGCGGTGTTGACCGTCAGCGCGCGCGCCGTCGCATCCTGCGAGTTCACCGTCGAGCCCAGCGTGATCGCCCCGCCGCCGGTGCTGGTCAGCGTTGCATCCGCGCTCAGCACCACCGCATCGTTATAGCTTTGCGCCCCGGTGGTGATCACGCTGCCGCCGTTGATATCGGTCTCGCCCCCCGCATCGGTGGTCAGCGAAGTCAGCGCGTTAGTCGCGCCGACCGCGCCCAGAAATGCGGTCGTCCCCGCGGTGTTGACGCTCAGCACCTGCGCCCCGTCAAGCGTCTTGCCAAATGTAACGTTGCCCGCCGCGCCCGCGCCTGTGCTGGTCAGCGTCGTGGCGCCCGTCAGCGTCACCGCCTCGCCGTAGGTCTGCGTCCCGGTGGTGCTGATCGTCCCGCTCAGCGAGGTCGTCCCGCCGCCGCCCGTCGCCAGGTTCTTGATGCCCGTGAACGTGCCGTTGACCGCGGTCGTGCCGCCCAGGTTGAGCGTCAGGTCGAACCCCGCGCCGGTGACCCTGGCAAAGCTGCCGCTGCCCCCGGTCAGCGTGGTGTTCGCGCCTAGCGTCACCGCGTCGCCATAAATCTGCGCGCCGCTCGTGCTGATCGCACCGCCATTGAGCGCGGTGGTCCCGCCCGCATCGGTGGTCAGCGAGGTCAGCGCCGTCGTGCCACCGACCGCGCCAGCAAATGTCGTGGCGCCACCGCTGTTAACGGTCAGCGCCTGCGCCCCATCGACGCTCGATCCCAGCGTGACCGCGGTCCCCGCCAGGGTGGTGTCGGCCGCCAGCGTAACCGTCTCGCCGTAGACCTGCGTGCCGGTGGTGGTGATCGTCCCGCCCAGCGAGGTCGTGCCGCCGCCGCCGGTCGCCAGGTTCTTGATCCCGGAGAATGTGCCGTCGAGCGTCGTGGTGCCGCCGAAATTCAGGGTAAGATTGCGGTTATTACCGGTAACGCCGGCGAAGCTGCCGATGGCTCCGCCCAGCGTGGTGTCCGCGCCGAGCGAAACCGCATCGGCATAGGTTTGCGCACCACTGGTAATGATCGTGCCCGAAAGCTGCGTCGTCCCGCCGTTGCCGACGATGAGGTTGCGGATCCCGGTGAACGACCCGTCAATCGCCGAGGTACCCGAATAGTTGAGCGTGAGGTCGTTGCCGTTGCCGAGCAGCCCCGCGGCGAAAGTTCCGGTCGTTCCCGTGAACGTTCCGTTGGCACCGAGGCTGACCTGATCGCCGAAGCTCTGTGCGCCGCTGGTGGTGACGCTGACCCCGCTGACCGTGGTGGTGCTCCCCCCCGCATCGGTGGTGAGCGATGTCAGCGCCACGGTGTTGCCGACCGCGCCGTTGAAGATGGTGGCGCCGGTGGTGTTGAGAGTCAGCGCAAAGGCTCCGTTGACGCTCGAGCCGATGGTCAGCGCAGCGCCCCCCGTGCTGGTCAGCGTGACGTCCGCGCCCAGGTTGATCGCATCGTTGTAGGTTTGTGCACCTGTCGTTGTGACCGGGCCGCCGCCGAGCGTGGTGGTGCCACCCACGTTTGTGGTCAGCGAAGCCAGCGCCGCGGTTGCGCCGACCGCGCCGCCGAAAGTGGTGGTGCCGAAGGTGTTGACCGCCAGCGCAAAAGGTCCGTCGATCGTTCCGGCAAAGGCCATATCGCCTCCGCCGGTGCTCGCCAGCACGGTATTGGCGCCCAGGGTGATTGCGTCGTTATAGGTCTGCACCCCGGAGGTGGTAACCGCACCGCCGTTGATCGCCGTGGTCCCGCCAACGTCGGTGGTCAGCGAGGTCAGCGCCGTCGTGCCACCGACCGCGCCAGTGAAGGTCGTAGCGTCGCTGCTGTTGACCGTCAGCGCCTGCGCGCCGTTTACCGTCGCGCCGAGCGTGACCGCGGTCCCCGCCAGCGTGGTGTCGGCCGCCAGCGTCACCGCTTCGCCGTAGACTTGCGTGCCGATGGTGGTGATCGTCCCGCCCAGCGAGGTCGTCCCGCCGCCGCCGGTGGCGAGGTTCTTGATCCCGGTGAACGTGCCGTCGAGTGTGGTCGTCCCGCCGAGGTTGAGGGTCAAATCGTGGGCATTGCCCGTTACGCCCGGGCTCAACGATCCGGTTGCGCCGACCAGCGTCAAATCGCCCGCGAGCTGGATTGGGCTGGCGCTGCCCGACGTGATGGATACCGCGCCGGTGGAGGACTGGGTGCGCGCGCCCGCCGCCGCGCCCAGCGTGATGGCGCTGCCTGAAACGGTGTATCCGCCGGTGCCCGAGGTAATCGTGCCGCCCACGGTCGCGGCTCCGGCGGCGGCAACGGCGACGCTGCCCGCCGTGCCCGACGTCAGGTTGCCCTGGGCGGTAATCGCATCGCTGTTGGCGGGGATCGTGATTCCGCCCGTGCTCTTGGTCGCCAGCACGATTCCGCCGTTGGTCGCGGTTGCGGTCAGGCTGGCGCCTGCGCCCACATTGAGCAACGCGTTCATCACCATGGCGTCGCTCGCCCCGACCAGCGCGACGTTTGCGCCGCTGATCGTTGCGGTGCCCGATCCGCTGGTGTCGCTGACATCGATCAACGCGGCGACCGGCGAGCCGGCGGTGATCGTCACGCTCAGCGGGCTGCCGATCCCTGCGGAGAAGCTTGCGTCGGTTGCCGCGACCAGCGCAACGTCGCCGGTTGCAGAAATCACTGCAGGATCGGTCGCGGTCCGCGCCACGGTAATCTGCGGTGCCGCCAGCAGCAATGTCCCGACCAGTCCGGTGCCCGCGTTGGTGGTCAGCGTGCCGCCGATACTGATCGATCCGCTGCCGCCGGTCAGGGTGAAGGCGCCGCCGCTGGCCGCATTGACGGGATTGGTGAGGAAATTGGCGTCGCCGATTCCTGCCGTGGTCAGCACCAGCCCGCCGGTGTTGAAGCTGCCGGTCGGGCCGACCAGAATTCCGTTGGGGTTGCTCAGCCAGACGACGATGTTGCTCTGCCCGGTGACTGATCCGGCGATGGTCGAGGTGTTAGCCACATTGATCACGGTGACCCGGTTGAGCACCGCGTATTGGGTCGATGTGCCCGTGGTCAGATAGTTGACCGTGTTGCCTGCGCCGACGTTGTACGAATCGAAATTGATCACCCGATTGCCGTCGTTCAGATTGATCTGAAGGTCGTTTGGGTTGGTGGTGATTGTCGCTCCACCGTTGGCGTTTACGACGGGAAGCGACTGCCCGAACGCAGGCGCGCCCAGGCCGCCTACCATCAGCGTAGTAGCCAGCGCGGTGCCGAGTTGCAGAGCTTTTGTCCGGCGGGTGCGGGCAGTCATGGCAGCAATCCTTCGCGATACGACATCAGTGGCGACCCCCGAAGGGCACGAGTTGCGCGGTGAATGAAACGAGCACGCGATCCGAGGGCACTTTGGCGGTGGCCCCGGTTAGCAAGGGAGGGTCGAGCGGGTGGGCGTACGTCACGTCGAGCCGCGCGTACCCAGGCAGCGTAATGCGCACCCCGCCGCCATAGCTATCGATCTTGCGATCGCGTTCGGTGCTGCCGGTGTCGAGGTTGAACAACCGGACATGGTCGTAGAACCCGAACACCTGGGCCTTCACGCGCGGCCCGGTGGGCAGGTTGACGCGGACTTCGCCGGTCAGGCCGTAAGCCTTGTCGCCGGTGTTGGCGCCCGGATCATAGCCGCGCCCGACGGTCAGGTTGCCGATCGAGAACTCGTCGTAGTTGAGCAGCGGCTGGTTGGTCCACTGCCCGCGCCCCGATCCGAACAGCTCGAAGATCGGGCCAAAGCCGATCTTGCCATCCAGCTGCCCGCGGATCACCCATGCCTTGGCATCGCCCTCGAAACGCGAGGGGGCATAGCCAGCCCTGGTGATCGTCCCCGTCTTGGTGGCGTTGAAAGCGTCGATCCCCTTGCGGAATTCGGCGAATCCGCTGAGCGCGGTCGCCTCGGTTCCGTCGCGGTGCAGCCGCCGCGAATTGCCGACCAGGCGCAGGTAAATCGTGCTGATCCGGTCGAGGTTGAGCGCGACGCTGCCCCCGGCGCCCCCCAGATCGGTGCGCTGGTCGATCCGCTCGAACCCGACGCCCAGATAATAGTTGTCGTTCACGCTGCGCAGCAACGGCTGGACCAGCTCGGCGTTGAGGATCCAGGATTTTGTGCGCAGATTGAGCGAGGGCAGGGTGGGGCGCGAATCGGCGTAGGTCGCGCGCAGCGCCAGCGAGGTGCCGCTCTGGTCGATCAGCATCTCATGCCCGACCTGGACGATCTTTTGTTCCTTGAAATCGGTGGTGACCGACCCGGCCACATAAGTCAGATCACCCAGCCCGGTGAGCCCGTACAGCTCGGCGCGGGCATAAACCGTCTCGCGCCCGAGTTGCCTGGAGTTGTAGTTCTGGGCGTTCACGATCAACCCGTACGGGTGGTAATCGACGGTCAGTTCGCCGATCACCTCGCCCGGCGCGCCGCCAGCCGGCTGGAGCGAAAGCCGCACATCGAGCCCGGGGATGTCGTCGGCCAGCAGCAGCAGCCGCTCGGCCTGAGCCTCGTTGAGCGGGTCGTAGGACTGGAGCGCGGCGATGCGCTGCTCGATCAGGCCCTCGTATGGCCCGGCGTTGCCGCGCACCCGGGTCTCGACGATGTGCGCGGTGACCACCTCAAGCTGGAGCGGGCCGCCTTCGAGCCGCTGCGCCGGGATCTGGACGGTGGCGACATAGCGCGCGGCGCGCAGCGCAGCGTTGGCGGCGTCGCGGATATCGCAAACCACGCGCACCGGCTGCTCGCCCGCAGGGGCCCGCACCTTGGCCAGGATCGGGATGAGTTCGGGTGGCAGCGGCTTGCCGCCGGCCCCGCCGAACTGGACCGAGGGGATCGTGGTGTGCAAATCGCTGGTGTCGAGCGGGCACGGGCCGCGGGCGAAGGCGTTGCTCGAATCGATCGAGACCTTGGGCGGATCGGCCTCGCGCTTGGGCGGGATTGGGTTGACCTCTTCGCGGGTCGGTGCGGTGGTCTGGG
Source organism: Novosphingobium sp. (assembly GCA_031370045.1). Classification (GTDB taxonomy): domain Bacteria; phylum Pseudomonadota; class Alphaproteobacteria; order Sphingomonadales; family Sphingomonadaceae; genus Novosphingobium. The sequence continues at coordinate 6,592 of JANMPV010000180.1, forward strand.
CCTGCGCGGTTGCCGCGAAGCCGATTGCCGAAACCAGAAATACGGCTTTGCGCCAGTCGACCGTCATCGAATCCCCCATCGCGCCGCCAGGCGTGTGTGTGTCGAAGTCGGTTCGTGCAATGCCTGCGTGGCGAGCACGACCGGCAACCCTGGACTTTGGTCCGATTGGCCTCCTGATTGGAACCTGGGCGAACCACTGTCAACCGTGCGTTAATCCTTGGGTTGTGCAGCTGTGACGGCTATATTTCTGTTCTTGCGAGAAACTCTGCCCAAGGGCGGGACTCGGGACGGTCGCTGGCCTGCGGATTCCACTGCTGGCTCAGCAGCGCCCGCGCCGCGCCCTCGTCCAGCCCCGCGATTTCGCGGTGATAGCGATAGAAGAACGCCGCAACCCGGTAGTTCATGATGCAGTGGACATGGACCGGCCTCTCGCCCGCGGCATCCAGTGCGGCGAGGAAGGCGCGGTAGTGGTCGTCGTTCGGCGCATCGAACGGCACCGGGATATGGGAATAGTCGATCCCGCGCGCCGCCAGCTTGCCCGCCTCGTCCGCCAGCGCCTCGGGATGGCTGTCGAGCGCGAGGTTGACCACGTGGCCCACGCCCATCGCGGCAAGCGTATCGAGGTCCTCGTCGCGCAGTCGGCCCGAAGTGGTGGTCCGCGCATCGATCCGCTGGAAGGCGCGGATAGCGGTTGGGTCGGTGGGCATGGAGCTACCCGCTCACCGCCTTGCGATCCGCCCGCGTCACGATCTCGCGCCATAAACCCTTGCCGCCCAGCTTGGCGGTCCGCTCGCCCAGGTCGCGCGCCCACAGCGCGTCGTTGCCGAATTCGCTGCGCCAGCCCATCAGGCGGCGGGTGTAGTGGTTGAGCGGGTATTCGATCGTGAACCCGATCGCGCCGTGGACGCGGTGGAGAATCGGCACCGCCACCTCGATCGCGCGGTTGGTGCGCAGCTTGGCCGCGGCGATCTCGAACCCGGCATCGCCTGCATCAAACGCCTGCGCGGCTGCCTGACCCGCGGCACCGACCGCAGCAATTTCCGAGCTGGCTTCGGCGAGCGCCTGCTGGACCGCCTGGAACTTGGCCAGCGGCTTGCCGAACTGGACGCGGGTGTTGACATGATCGATCGCCAGCGCAAACCCCGCCTCGAGCGCGCCCGCGGCCTGGGCGACGCGGATGAACGCCCCCTTTGCGCGCAGATCGGCGTTGGCAGCGAAGACTGCGCTGGGCGCGCCGGTAAAGCGAACTTTGTCGCGCGGGTTGCCGTCGGGCGAGGTACCTTGGGTGAGGGTGAGCGCGGCTTGTGGGTAGAGCTTCAGTCCGCCATCGCCCGGTGCGAGCACTGTCGCGCAATCGCGTCCGAAGCTGGCGTAATCGCGGTCGAGCAGCGCGATTGGACCCTCGGGGGCGTCGATTCCCGCTTCGGCGAGCAATTTGTGCGCCACGATTGTCTCGCCCAGTGGCGCGGCCAGCGCATGGCTGCCGGCGAGGCGCAGAACGGCGAACAGGTCGCCCCAGTCGCCGCCGAAACCGCCCTTGTCTTCGGGCACCAGCAACGTGGCGAACCCGGCCTCCGCCAGCCTCGGCCAGGCGGCGGCGCAATCGGCTCCGGCCAGTTCGCCGAACAGGCCATCGGCCATGTCGGTCAGGAGGGTGCGGTTCTCGCTCATTACCACGTTCCCGTCATCTTAGGCCCAATCCACGCGCAATGATCCCGCGCAGCACTTCGGGCGTGCCGCCGCGCAGCGAATAGCTGGGCGATTGCACCAGGATAAAGCGCAGCAGCCGCGCAAGGCGGGTGTCGTCTGCCAGGTCGACATCCTCGACCACCGCCTGGACCAGCCGCGGCATTGCCTGCTCATAAGCGTTGCCCAGATCCTTGACGATCGCCGCCTCGACCATCGGGTCTTCCCCGGCGGCGAGCTTGGCGGCGGTGGCCAGGCTCATCTGGCGCAGCGTCCACAAGTCAGCGGTCAGCCGACCGATCAGTTCGGCGACCTCGGGTTTTGGCGCGGGGCCAGCATGGTCGATCAAGGCCTCAAGCAGCATGTGGCTGGAAAGGTACCGCTCGGGTCCGGCGCGCTCGAGCGCGAGTTCGGCGGTGACCTGCGTCCAGCCCTTGCCCTCTTCGCCGACCAGCGCATCCAAGGGCACCAGCACGTCTTCGAAGAAGATTTCGTTGAAGTGGTGCTGCCCGGTCATGTCGATGATCGGTCGGACGGTGACCCCGGGCAGATCGAGGTCGATCATCAGCTGGGAAAGCCCGGCCTGGCGCTCACTGCCCGCTTCGGTGCGCAAAAGAGTCAGCGCCGCCTGGCTCTTGTGCGCGCCGCTGGTCCACACTTTCTGGCCGTTAACCCGCCAGCCTTCGGGGGTTTTTTCGGCAAACGTCCGCACGCTGGCCAGGTCGGACCCGGCACCCGGTTCGGACAAGCCGATGCACGCATAGATTTCGCCGCGCGCCATTCCCGGCAGGTACTTCTGCTTGATCCGCTCGGTGCCATAGCGGACCAGCAATGGCCCGGTCTGGCGGTCGGCGATCCAGTGCAGCCCCGATGGCGCGCCGTTGGCCAGCAACTCCTCGGTCACCACATAGCGTTCAAGAGGGTGGCGCTGATGCCCGCCGTATTCCCTCGGCCAGGTCATCCCGAGAAACCCCGCGGCACCCAGCGCGCGCGAAAATTCCGCGTCGAAGCTGAACCAGCAGTTGGCACGCTGTTCGGGCGACCAGCGGTGTTCGTGCGCCCCCACCAGCGTGCGGATTTCTTCGCGCAGGGCGGTGACGTTTCCGGGCGGGGCGAATTCACGCAGGCTGAAGATTTGCATCGCAGCGGCCTTGCCCAATTGCCCGCCGCGCGGCAAGGCCCTCTCGCTGTTGGAAGGCCCCTCTTGATCCTAAAAAAGGACTGCCGATGACCCCGTTTCTCGAAGTCGAACGCCACGGCCGGATCGCAATCCTGCGGATGGACCGCGCCGACAGCCTCAACGCGATCGGCACGCTGGAGGATTGCGACAACATCGTCGCGACGCTCGAGGAATTGTCGCACGACCGCACGGTCCACGCTGCCATCCTGACGGGCAAGGGCCGCGCGTTCTGCTCGGGCGGAAACATCAAGGGCATCCGCGACCGCCAGGGCATCGGCCCGCTCGACCAGCCCGATTCGACCCGCTGGAATTATCGCCGCGGGGTCCAGCGCACCACCCGCGCATTGCTCGATTGCGAGATCCCGCTGATCGCCGCGATCAACGGCCACGCGATCGGGCTGGGGCTCGATCTGGCGTGCCTGTGCGATATCCGCATCGCCGCCAAAAGCGCCAAAATGGCCGCCAGCTTTATCAAGGTCGGCATCGTCCCCGGCGACGGCGGGGCGTGGACGCTGCAGCAGATCGTCGGCTATTCCAAGGCGGCCGAGCTGTTCCTCACGGGTGAGACCTTTACCGCCGACGAGGCGTTGCGGATCGGGCTGGTCAGTCAGGTCGCCGAGGACGACGCGCTGATGGACGCCGCGCTGGCGCTGGCGGGCAAGATCGCCGCCAACCCGGTCCGCGCGCTGCGCCTGACCAAACGCCTGCTGCGCGAGGGACAAAAGGGCGATTCGGACCAGGTGCTGGAGTTGTCTGCGGCGTTCCAGGCGATCGTCCATGAGACCAAAGACCACGTCGAGGCGGTCACCGCGATCCTGGAGAAACGCTCGCCCAGTTTCACGGGCGATTGAATCCTTGCCCAGCGGGTATCTCCGCTTCCTTTAACGGCTATCCCAGCATGACCCTCACCGTCGCTTCGCACATCCGCTACAATTTCCCCGAGCCGACCGATTTCCTGCTCCAGATCGAACCCGCGATCATTCCCGAGCAGCGCGTCGATGGATGGTTTTCGTGTACCCCCACCGAACACTTCTCGCGCGTCGCGGCGCAGGACGGCATCGGCGAGCGGATCTGGCTGCGTCACCAGGGCGAGTTCGAGGCGTGGTACAACGCCGAAGTTCAGGTCGATCGGTTGCTTGCGCCGATCGAGACGCTCGCCGCGGTGCCGACGCACCTGTTGCCGGGTGAGACCGTGCAGTACCTCATGGATTCGCGCTATTGCCCCGCCGACCGCTTCCAGTCGTTTGTCGGTGCCGAGTTCGGCGGGCTGGGCGGCGGGGCGCTGGTGCTGGCAATGCGCGACTGGATCTCGTCGCACTTCATCTATGACCAGGCCTCGACCTCGATCACCACCGCGCTCGATACCTTCGTCGAGCGGCGCGGGGTGTGCCGCGACTACGCCCATGTGCTGATTACATTCGCCCGCGCCGCGGCAATCCCCGCGCGGTTCGCCAGCGTCTATGCCCCACGCGTGTTCCCGCAGGATTTCCACGCGGTGGCGGAGGTCTTTCTGGCCGACCCCAGCCACGGCGATCCGAATGCCGGGGCGTGGCACATGGTCGATGCCACCGGCATGGCCGCTCCCGCCGAGATCGCCAAGATCGGCATCGGCCGCGACGCCGCCGACGTCAGTTTTCTGACGAGCTATGGCTATGCGGAGTTTCTCGACAAGAGCATCGAGGTGACGAGCGGGTAGGGGGGGTTAAATCGACCACTCCATCACCCGACGCATCCGCTTGTATGACCTCAACCGCCCCAGCAGCGCATCGCCCGCCCGCAGCGCCGCCTTGGCCCTGACCTTGCGCCACTCGGGCACCGCGTCGAGCCGCGCCGGAACTGCCGCAGCGCGGGCCGAGGCGAACAGCGCCTGTTCGAACGCGGCCACCAGTGCCGGGTCGCGGCTAATCGCCAGGAAATCGCTGTTGCTGCGCCAGCTCGCCAGGTTGAAGTTGACCGAGCCGAACAGCACCGTCTCGCCATCTACCAGCGCGGCCTTGGCGTGGGTCATGTCGGGAAGCAGGGCGAGGCGCGGCGCGTTGGCGCCGCTCGCCACCGCGAACAGGAAATCGCGCAACAGCGGCTTGTTGTTGGCATCGGGGGTGTAGATCGTCACCGCGCAGCCCCTTGCTGCAGCCTGCGCCAGCGCGTCGGTGAAGGGCAGCGTGGGATAGGCGCCGATCATCTCCACGCTGTGGCGGGCGTTGGCGAACAGTTCTATCACCGGAGCCAGCGCCGACTCATTGCCGAGGCCGACCAGCGAGATCAGCTCGAGCCCGTCGAATTGGGCTGTCGCCAGCTGGGGAGCGCCACCACGATCGGCGGCGAAGGCTTCGGCGAGGAACTCGGCCGCCCCGGCGTCGGCAATTCGGACCATGCAATCGTGCCAGGCGAAATTGTGATCGGAAAAGTTGATCCCGCCGAGATATGCAATGTCGTCCGCGACGACGACCTTCTTATGGTTGCGCAAGGGGAAGTGGAGCGGGCTGCGGCCAACCGGGTTGGTGATGGCGACATCGACCCCGGCGGTGGCGACGCGGCTAAGCAGCGCGCGGATTGCCTTCGCCTCGGCGCGCAGCTCTGCGGGTTGCCACGGCAGGGTGGGGAAAAGCGTGTCGTTGGTGACGTGGAACGAATAGGCATCGACCAGCAAGCGGCGTTCGCGCGCGGTCGCGGCGATCAGCGCATCGGCCACAGCAGCCCCAGCCGCGTCGCCTTCCAACGTCATCGCCTGGACCAGCACCCGCGCCTTTGCTGCGGTGATGTCTTGCGCGGCCCGCGACCAAAACGCCTCCGCGCCGACCAGCAGCTCGAACCGAGTCGGGTTCAACCCAGCCCCTTCATAAGATCCATCCGCGAGGCATCGCCGACCGAACTGCCGCCATCGACGTCGATGATCGTGCCGGTGACATAGGCCGCCGCGTCCGAGCACAGCCACACCGCTGCCTCGGCGACCTCGCCGATCTCGCCCCAGCGCTTGGCGGGGATGCGGGCGAATTGCTTGTCGGTGTCGCCGCGCGCGGGTGCCAGCCGGGCCATGCCCTCGGTCCCCGCGATCGGGCCTGGCGAAATGCCGTTGACGCGAACGTCGGGTCCCCATTCGATCGCCAGCACGCGAACCAGCTGGTTGATCCCCGCCTTGGCCGCGCACGCGTGCGCCTGGAGCGCAATCGCGTTGACCGCCTGCCCGGCGGTGATCGCGATCAGCGAGGCGGGGGTGGCGAGCAGATCGTGGCAGCCGCGAAAGACGTTGAAGGTGCCGATCAGGTCGATGTCGATCACCGCCTTGAAGGCGTTGGCGCTCATCCCCAGCGCTGGGGCGAGAAAATTGCCCGCCGCGCCCGAAATCACGAAGTCCATCGGGCCAAGCTCGTGATGGACCCGCTCCATCGCCGTGCGGGTCGCGCCGAAATCGCGCACGTCGGCGGTCAGCGCGAGCGCGCCAATGCCTTCGGCGGCGGCCTGTGCCTTGTCCGGGTTACGCCCCAGGATCGCAACTTTCGCGCCAAGCTCGGCGAGCCGCGCGGCGATCCCCAGGTTGATCCCCGAGGTGCCGCCCGCCACGAACGCGACTTTGCCCTCGAACAGGTTCTCGCGAAATGGACTGGTCATCATTATTCTCCTTGATCCTCCCCGAGCTTGTCTCGGGGAGGTGGCAGGCGGCCTCTTGGCCGACTGACGGAGGGGTTCTTGGGCAATGCCCCTCC
>JANMPV010000186.1:0-8896 GCA_031370045.1 Novosphingobium sp.
CTGACCGCGAATGGCAGGATCAGCGCGGTTACCCCCCAGGTGACCAGCGGGCTGCGGTTGATCAGATAGCGATAGATCACCGACAGGATCGAAGAGATTGAAAACCCGGTGATCGAGGCAATCAGCACCAGCACCAGGAACGACAGCGGCTGGGCGTTGGCCAGGCTCGACATCGCGCGCAGCACCATCGCCCCGCCCCACCCGGCCGCCTGAAGCTGCCAGAAGGCGCGGTTCTTGTTGCCGAAGAACGGCGTGGGGGCGAACGGAAGCACAGCCATGGGGCAACGGATAGCGGGTTTTGCCCAAGTCGCAAAATTGCGATACGCTGCGACTCAAGGAGAGCCGAAATGGACAACCACACCCCAATAGACACCGGCGCCGTCGCCGAACTGGAACACGGGCTCGAGGAACGCGCCCGTTTCTCCGCGATGGAGCATGGCACCAAGGAAGACTGGAGCATCATTTCGCGCGACTATATCCAGTTCGCCGGCGGCGTGGCCGACCGGGTGCTGACCCATCTCAAGCTGCTCAAGGGCGATTTCGGAGGGTTTCCGGTGTGCCGCCTCGAACATAGCCTGCAATGCGCGACCCGCGCGCACCGTGACGGGCGCGACGAACGCTATGTGACGATGGCGCTGCTCCACGACATCGGTGACACGCTGGGGACCTATAACCACCCCGATGTGGGCGCCGCGATCATCAAGCCGTTCGTCGACGAGCAGACCCACTGGATCTGCCAGCACCACGGCGCCTTCCAGGGCTATTACTACTTCCACTTCCTGGGCATGGACCGCGACTTGCGCGAGAAATACCGCGACAGCCCGCATTTCGAGGCCTGCGTAGAGTTCTGCGAAAAGTACGACCAGTCGGCATTCGACCCGGCCTATGACAGCGAGCCGCTGGAATTCTTCGAGCCGATCCTGCGCCGCACCATGGCCCGACCGCTGGCGAGTTTGTATGTGAAGAATGCGGCTTGAAGGCTAGCCTGCCGGTTTAAAGTCACGCAGCCAGTTGGCCGCGCCGGAGCGGCTGATCTGCAATGAGCGCATGGTCTCGATTTCGGCTGACACCGTGCGAACGCGCGTCTTCCACCCGTCGTGGTCGGGCGTGGCGAACAGGCCCAGGTCGAACTTCGGGCCCCAGCGCTCGAAGAATCGCACCGCGGCCTGAGGATCGTAGCCAGCGTTGGCGAGCAGCCAGACCGACAGGCGGTCGGCTTCGCGTTCGGTTGCCTTGACTTTGCTCCAGCTTCGGCCGGACGCTTTGAGCCGGGCGCGGTGACCTAGCAAATTGTGGGCGAGTTCGTGCGCCAGCGCCGCGGCCAGCAGTTCGTCCCCCCCATGCGAATCGGGGGACAACGCCTCGACCAGCTTGCGCCCGATCACCACCCGGCGGCCATCGGCGGCGGCCTTGCTGCCCGCGCTGGTCAGCTCGAAACGGGTGACGCAAGCCGGCTCGCCGGTCACCGCGATTTCGCGCCCGGCGGCATCGGTGAACCCGGCGCGCCCGGTCGCCAGCAATGCGGCATCGACCCGGTCGTGCAACCCGACCAGCCGGGCGTAGTCGCCGGGGGCCGCCGCGGGCAGCTCGAATACCTTCTGCCCGGCGACTGCGCTTAGCGCCTGACGCGAACGCAGCCCGGCGCGTTCGGCAGGCGAATCGGCGGCGACCGCTTCCACCGCGATATCGCCGGACAGGTCCAGCGCGGCGCGCACCGCTGGGGGATCGGCAAAGCCCGCAGCGTCGAGCAGCGCCAGTCCGATTCCCGGCGCGACCTGACGGCAATAGGGGGCATTGGCCCGCGCCAGCTGCCAGCCAATGCTCTGGACCCTGGTGTCGAGCGCCTGAAGCTGGTCGAGTTGCGCGCGCAGGTTCGCCGGGACCTGTGCAGCCGCCGCCGGAACCGCGACCAGCAGCACGGCAGCGCCAAGCACGCCGCGCAGGTTCACGCTCGCCAAATCAAACTGGACGCCGCGTCTCGGCGATCGCGGTTTCGAGCGCCTGACGCCCGACCGCGCCGATCAGCAGCCTGTTGCCGACTACCCACGCCGGGGTGCCGGTGATCCCCAGTTCCTTGGCCAGCGCGACGTTGCTGGCCAGTTCGTTGGTCACCGCCGTGCTGGCCAGCGCGGTATCGGTCGGCGGGGCATCGATCCCAGCGGTTCGCGCCGCAATCGCGATCGAGGCGGCCATCGGCTTTTCGCCGCGGAACATCGCCTCGTGGAAGGCCGCATAGCGCCCCTGTCCCGCCGCATAGAGCGCCATCCGCGCCGCAGCCTCGCTCTCGCGCGACAGGATCGGCAACTCGCGCACCACCACCAGCAAGTCAGGATGCGCGGCGACCAGTGCGGCGATGTCGGCCACGCTCTGGCGGCAATAGGTGCAGGCATAGTCGGTGAACTGGACCAGGGTGATCGTGCCTTGCGGATTACCCAGCACCGCACCCGCGAACGGGGTCTCGATCCGGTCGCGCTGCGCTGCGATCTGCTTGGCGGCGCCGTTGGCCTGGAGCCGGCTCATCGCTTCGGGCAGGATTTCGGGATGGGCCAGGATATAGTCGTGGACCAGCCCCTCGATCGCGGCACGCTCGCCACTGTCGATCCCCGCCGCGGCGAGCCGTGCCTCACTGCCGGAGTCGTCGGTCGCGGTGGCGGCACGATGGCTTTCCCACCACCATCCGCCCGCTACGCCCAGCCCGGCGAGCAGGATCGCCAGTGCGGGGAACCACGGGCGCCGCCGGGGGCGGGATGAAGAGGGGAGAATGCGATCGGCCATGCGGGGCAGCTAGCGGCGTTTCTTGTTCTTCTCAATCGCCGCGCGGGCCTGGAACGCGATATCCTGCGCGCGCAGCCAGTCGGGCGAACCCTTGGGCAGCGTCGCCTCGGCGGCCTGTGCGCTGATCAGGGCCAGCGGCATCTGCTGGTTGAGCGCCTGCTGTTCGGCGCTGGCGAGCCGCGCGCGCGGGGTGTCGCCTGCGGATTCGTAGACCACGCCAAGCTGGTACCACGCGAACGGGTTGTCGCGATCGCGCGCGACTGCGGCCTTGAGCACACGCTCGGCCTCGGCGAAATTGGCCTTGTCCTCGGTGGCGATCAGCGCGTGGCCGAAACTGGTGGCGATCAGCGGCTGGTTGCCAGTCAGCGCGGTCGCCCGGCGCAACGGCGCCAGCGCCTCGACCGGCCTGCCCGATTCGAGCAGGATCTGGCCCTTGATCTCGAGGAAATAAGGATTGGCCGGTTCCTGAGCGATCAGCGCGTCGGCCTCCGCAGTGGCCTTGTCCATCAGCGCTTCCTTGTGAAAGGCATAGGCGCGGGCATAGCGGGCGGGTTGGGTCGTGAGGTATTCGGGATAGGCCTGGAGCGTCGCCGCCGGCTCGGCGAGGTAGCCATAGAGCTTGGCCTTGACCAACTGGAAGCGGCGCTCGAGTACGCGGTCGTCGGGTTTCTTCCACGCCGGGTCGGCTTCGTAAGTCTCGGTCAGGCGGGCGATGCGATCCCCCGATGAAGGGTGGGTGCTGAAGAACGCATTCTCGTCGCTGGGCGAATAGCCATAGCGGAATTCCTGGTTCTGGAGGGTCTTGAAGAACTCGAGGCTGCCGTGGCCCGAGATCCCGGCCTTCGACAGAAAGCTCGCCCCGGCGGCGTCGGCCGAGGATTCCTGGGTGCGGCTGAACGCCAGGTACTTGCCCAGCGCGGCCTGCTGGCCCGCCGCGATCACTGCCAGCGCCGCCGTCCCAGCCCCGGCTACCGCCGCGGCGACGCCGAGGAGCATCGATAGCAGTGAGATCGAACTGGCGGCTTGGGCGCCGCCCCCCGAGATCGCGTGACCGCCGGCGACGTGGCCCAGTTCGTGGGCGATCACGCCCTGGACCTGGTTGGCCGAAGCCGCAGCGTTGATCAGTCCGGAATTGACATAGACCGCCTGCCCCCCGGCGACAAAGGCGTTGATCGAGGGGTCGTTGATCAGAACGATGTCGACATTGGCCGGATCGAGCCCTGCCGCCTTGATCAGCGGCGCGGACATGTCGCGGAACAGCGCCTCGGTTTCGGCATCGCGCAGGATCGATTGCGCCGCGGCGCTCTGCAGGGTCAGCGCGGCCGCGACCAGTGTGGTCGCGATACGCACAAAAGCTGAGGACTTGCAGGCCATTTTCGAGCGCGGACTAGCGCCCGGCGGTCTGAACCGGCGATGAAGCCGGCAGCACTTTGGCGAGGAACGGGAACACCGCATCGGCCACCCGGTGATCCCAGTAATCGAGCGGGTGGGCCAGCGTCACCACCATCGCGATATGGGCCCGCCCCTCGATCAGCACCGCGCGGGTCGGGACCCCCGCCTCGGTCAGCTTGCGCGCCAGAATGATCGAGTTGCGCGGGCGGACGATGGTGTCTTCGGTGCCATGAACCAGCAGCATCGGCGGGGCATCGGCGCGGACGAAGTTGACCGGCTGGGTATCTTGGGGGCGTGGCCAGTGGCCCAGCGCGTTGATCGACGATTTCTTGTCGAACGGGTAGAAATCGGCAGGCCCGGCCAGCACCACAGCGCCTTTGACGGTGCCCTCGGGCACGCCCTCGCGCCCCAGCCACTGGCGGTCGAGGGTCAACATCGAGGCGTTGTAGGCACCCGCCGAATGCCCCATCAGGACCACGTGCGACGGATCGATCTTGTGCTCTGTCGCGTGGGCCAGCGCCCAGCGCGTGCCCGCCGCGCTATCCTGGAGCATCGCGGGAAACCGCCCGGCCACGTTCAGTCGGTACCCGACCAGCGCGGTGGCATAGCCCTTTTCGGCCAGGGCGCGGGCGATCCAGTGGTAGTCGTGCGGATTGCCTTCGTGCCAGCCCCCGCCGTGGAAGAACACCACCAGCGGGAAGCCCGCAGCAGGCGCGGTTCCGGCGGGAACGAACAGCTCGAGCTTCTGCGCGGGGTCGGCGGCATAGTTGGCTGCGGCGACCTGGATGATTGTGGTCGAGCGGGAAAACTTGGCGTCGAGCGAATCGAGCGTTGCCGCCGAATCAGTATTTAGCGCCCAAATTGTGAGCGCGCCCAAGCCGACCGCCGCGAGCAGCAGCGCCGCCCCCGTCCACCCGAGCCAACCCATCCGCTTGCGCCCCGTCCGATCCGTCATCCGCGCGCTATAGCGGGGTGTATGGCGCGCGTCTTGCGCTGGTTTCAGCCAATCAGCTTCTTGGCCGCGCGTTCGAGCAGCGCGACGTCGTCGGGCACTTCGCCGATCACCACCACTTCGCCCGAAGGCAGGCGGCGGGCGACGAGCAGCGTGAATTCCTGACCATCGCTGGCAAGGTCGCCCAGCGTGATCGTCTCCAGCTTGCGCAGTTTGCGGGCCAGCGTTTCGCGCGGGGCCTCGCGCGGTTCGAGCGACTTCCCGCTGGACTGCTTGCGCCAGCGCCGTTCCTCGTTGACCACGCCCTTGAGCCCGCCGGGTGCGGCCGACAGGAAGGCGCCGAGCGAACCGCGGGCGATTTGCGCGCGGTGCGCCTGATCGAGCGCGGCGGCGAATTCGGTCAGCCGGGTCTTGTCGTAATCGGCCCCGAACACGAGCTTGACCACCGGGGTCATCGGCGCGCGGTCCTGCACGGTCAGTCCGGCATCGGCAACGAGTTCGTGGAAGCCATCGGCGTCGTCTTGCGCGGCCAGGCTGAAGTCGTAGGCCCGGCCGATCGCGGCATACAGCGCGCTGCGGGTGCGGTCTTCGCTCGAGCACGCGACCAGCGCCATTTCGCGCGCCGAGGCGAGCCAGTCGGCTAGACCCATGTCCGCTTCGGGTTCGTGGAACGCGCCGCCATCTGCCAGTTCGGTCAGTTCGAACGCATCGTCTTCGAGTTCGGCGAACGGCGTTTCGCTGCCGAAGCTGGGCTCGGGCCATTCGACGCTGCTCGGGTCGCTGCGCCCGATCAGCGCGCCCAGATCTAGCACATCGTCGTCGGCGTCGAGAGAGGCTTCATCCGGCCCGGGTGTTCGGTCGAGTGAGACCGGGGCATCGGCCCAGTCGGTCATCTCGTCGTCACGCCGCGCCAACGGTTCGCCCGAGGCGACTTCGAGCGCCTGATCGATTTCGAGCATCAGTTCGTCGGTATCGATCTGGTCGGGCAATTCCTTCCAGTTGATCACCCCGTACATGAAGTCGATGGTGTCGTCGTCGCTTGAGAACGGCAGCAGGATCCCGCGATACAGGATCGTCTGACCGCGCTGGTTGACGAATTCGGCCTCGAACCCGATCGGCGCCTGGTTGGCGATGATCTGCATGTAGTGATCGGTGATCCGGCTGAGCAGCGAGCGGCTGGGGACGTCGGACAGCGAATGGATTTCGCCGTCGGTGCCGCACTCGCGCGCCAGCTTGGCGCCGAGGTAATGAACCGCCGGGTCCTCGATTCCTGCAGTGAAATCGAGCAGCACCGAATAGGGGCCGAAATCGGGTAGCGCATCGGGATAGAGGTCTTCGATCGAGGGGAAATTGCGCTCGGCCAGCAGGCTCGCCCAGTGGTTATAGGCGCGCACCTGCATCCGGCGCTCGTCAAGGCCGACGGGCGAAATTGCTTCGGCGCGATCTTCCTCGGCATCGCCATAGTCGACCAGGCCGGTCAACTCTGCGGGCTCGTGCCCCTGATCCGGCCATCCGCGAAACGTGTCCATGCGATCGTGCCCCTGCTTGGTCCTTGGCATTCGTTGTGGCGCAACATGGTAAAGAACCGGTTAAGTCGCGCCGCAACTTTACGGGGATTTGCTTAGGCGAAAGGTTAAGTCGACTCAGCCGAATCGGCGACGGCATCGGCGAGCCGCCCTTCGTCGCGGCGCGGCATCGGCGCAAACCGGCGCAGCAGGATCAGCGACAGCGCCATCCATGCGGCCGCGGCGTGGATCGTGAACGGCAGCCCGCGCGCATCGGCCAGCCCGCCCCACGCCCACGCGCCCAGCGCCATCCCGCCGAACGTCACAGCCTGGTACAGCGACAGGCACCGCCCCAGAATCGGTTCGGGCGAGCGCAACTGCATCGCCACGTTGAGGCTGGTCATCGCCGCGACAAAGCTCGCTCCGGCAATGAAGGTCGCCGGCAACGCTGCGGCCAGGTTGGTCGCTGCGGCTATGCCCAGTTGCGCGATAACGAAGCCGACGGTTGCCACCGAGACGATGGTCTCGGCTCCGAATCTTCGCCGCCATTTGCTCACCCACAGCGCGACCATGACCGACCCGATCCCGAAAGCGCCGAGCATCAGGCCATAGTCGATCTCGTCACCATGCAGCCGGTCGCGCGCGATCGAGGGGAGCAGCGCCTGGTATCCCGCCACGCCGAATCCGAACACCAACCCGCGCAGCAGGATCTTGCGGATCGCGGGTGAGGCCTGCGAATACGCGATGCCCTGCCCAATAGAGGCGAGCATCGGGGTGCGCACTGGGCTGAACCGCGGCGGCTTCCAGCGCAGCAGCACCGCGATCATCGCCAGATAGCTGACCGCATTGATCGCGAACGCCAGTTGCGGGTTCCACAGCGAGATCAGCAGGCCCCCCAATGCCGGACCCACGGTGCGCGCCAGATTGAACGAGAGCGCGCCCAGCGAGATCGCCTGGGGCAAGTCCTCAGGATCGACCTGCATCCGCACCGAGGCCTGCCACGCGGGCGCATTGAGCGCGGTTCCGGCGCCCACCGCCAAGGTCAGCGCAAGTAGCACGAACGGGCCGATTGCCCCGGCATACGTCAGCACCGCGAGCAGCGCCGAGACCAGCAGCATCCCGGTCTGCGCGGCGATCATCACCAGACGGCGGTCATAGTTGTCGGCGATGGCACCCGCGAACAGCCCCAGCAGCATGATCGGGATCGTCGCCGACGCCTGGACCAGCGCAATCAGCACGTGGCTGCGGGTCAGTTCGGTCATCAGCCACGCCGCCCCGACCGACTGGATCATCGCGCCGATGTTGGAAAACAGGTTGGCGGTCCAGATCGCCCGGAACGCGGGGTGGCGGAACGGGGCGAGCGGCTCGCCCGGAGCAGTCAAGCGCGCAGTCAGGCGTGCCATCCAGCGCGAACGCAAGGCGGATCCTGCGTCGGCTGCATCTTCGGCATCTGGCATCTAGAACATGTAACGCATGCGGATCGGAATGCTGACCTCATCGGTGCCGACATCGAACGCCGCCGCCGCGAATTTCGGCGGGCCGAAGCGGGCGGCAGCGTTGCGCGAAAAGCCGAAGCCCTCGCGCGGCAGGAACAGCGCCATGTCGGCCTTGCCGTTGCGATTGGCGTCGTCGAGCAGGGCGATGGCGTAGCGGCCCGGTGCCACCCCGGTGAAGCGCAACGTGGTGGCATCGCGTGAGGGCACCGCCAGCTTGTGTGCAGCGGGATCGCGGACGCAATCGGGAAAGCTTTTGGGGCGCGCGGTCAAGCAGGCCAGCACCTGGCCGTCGGTCGAGCGCAGCCCGCTGACCTCGACCAAGACGGTCCCACCTGGCGCGGGTGCTGCTCCGGCCAGCGCCGCCAACAGCGGCAGCCCGATCAAACGCTTGCCGCTCATCCCGCCAAGATCCCGCGGTCGGTGCCGCAAAGGTGATCCCAGTGGCGGAAGTAGAGGCCGTAGTTGCAGCGATACAGATCGTGGTGGCGCTGGTGGTGGCTGGCGGTGATCAGCCACCCGCCAAGCCGCGATGCGACCAGTGCGCGCGGAAAGATTTCCCAGCCCATGTGGTTGGTCACCCCCATGATGGTCATCGTCAGCAGCACCAGGCCGAGCACCGCGGTGTGGATCGGCACCAGCAGGACCAGCGCCGGGATCACCACCGCGCCGGTCAGTGCCTCGAGCGGGTGAAAGCTCATCGCCGCCCAGGCGGTGGGCGGGCGGCTGGCATGGTGGATCGCATGAACCACACGGAACGGGGCCGGGCGGTGCATCCA
>JANMPV010000226.1:0-18194 GCA_031370045.1 Novosphingobium sp.
TGAGCGGCCCGCCCAGTTCCTTGACCTGCCACGGCAGGCCCTGCTTGCCCAGCATATCGAGGAACGGGTCGGGATCGAATTGTTCCATGTTGAACACACCCGCCCCGCCCCACGCCCCCGTCAGCAGCATTGCCGCGCCGACCATGGCGGGAACCCCGGTGGTATAGCTGACCGCCTGGTTGCCGGTTTCGGCAAACGCCTCTTCGTGGTCGCAGATCTGGTAGATGTAGAACGTGCGTTCTTCGCCATCCTTGAACCCGGTGGCGATGTCGCCGATGTTGGTCTTGCCCTTGGTTGTCGCGCCAAGCGAGGCCGGTTCGGGCAGCACCGCTTTGAGGAACTGCAGCGGGATGATCTCGCGCCCCTCGTAGATCACCGGATCGATCCGGGTCATCCCGACGTTCTGGAGCACGGTCAGGTGGGTGATGTAGGCCTCGCCGAAGGTCATCCAGAAGCGGATGCGTTCGATCTCGGGCAGGTGCCGGGCGAGGCTTTCCAGCTCCTCATGGTACATCAGGTACATCGTCTTGGGCCCGACCGCTTCGAACGCGAACTGCTGCTTGGTCGAAAGCGCGGGGGTCTCGATCCATTTCCCGTTCTCGTAATGCCGCGCCGGGGCGGTCACTTCGCGGATGTTGATTTCCGGGTTGAAGTTGGTGGCGAAGTGCTGGCCGTGATCGCCGCCGTTGCAATCGAGGATGTCGAGCGTGCGGATCGTGTCGAGCTTGTGCTTCTTGAGCCAGGTGGCGAACACGCTGGTCACCCCGGGATCGAACCCGCTGCCGAGCAGCGCTGTCAGCCCCGCAGCCTTGAACTTGTCGTGATAGGCCCACTGCCACGAATATTCGAAATGCGCCTGATCGCGCGGTTCATAGTTGGCGGTGTCGAGGTAATTGACCCTCGCAGCCAGGCAGGCATCCATGATGTGGAGGTCCTGGTAAGGCAGCGCCAGGTTGACCACCAATCTGGGGCGAATCTGAAGGATCAGCGCGGTGGTCGCGGCGACATCGTCGGCATCGATCGCATAGGTCGCCACCGCCTGTCCGGTTCGTTCCTTCACGCTTTGCGCAATCGCGTCGCACTTGGATTGGGTCCGGCTGGCGAGATGGATTTCGCTGAAAATCTTGGGGTTCATCGCCATCTTGTGGACCGCAACCGACCCGACCCCGCCCGCGCCGATCACCAGAACCTTGGACATGAATGCTCCTTGTTGACTCGAATACGACGCCGTCGTCATGGCACGCTGCAAGCGTCGCGCTCTAGGGGATCACAATGACCGTTGAAAGTCTCCGTTCCCCGACCGCCGAGGGTGTCGTCCGCGCAGCGGCCAAGATCGCCGCGCTCCTGCCGCAGACCCCGCTGCTCCCGCTCGAATTGCCAAACGGCGAAACCGTGTGGTGCAAGGCCGAATCGCTCCAGCCGGTGGGCGCGTTCAAAATCCGCGGCGCGTGGCACCGCCTGACCGACCTGAGCGACGAGGAACGCGCGCGCGGCGTGGTCGGTGTTTCCAGCGGCAACCATGCGCAGGGCGTCGCCTGGGCGGCGCGAAGGCTGGGCATCCCGGCGACGATCGTCATGCCCAACGACGCTCCTGCGGTGAAGCTAGCCAACACTCGCGCGCTCGGCGCAGACGTCGTGATATACGATCGCCCAGGCGGCGAGGACCGCGACGCGGTAGCGCAACGCCTGGTCGATGAAAGCGGCATGGTGCTCGTACACGCCTATGGCGATCCGTGGGTGATCGAGGGCCAGGGCAGCATGGGCCTGGAGATCGCCGCGCAGATGGAAGCGCGCGCGGGCGGTCCGCCGACGCGGATCGTCGCGTGTTGCGGCGGCGGCGGGCTCAGCGCCGGCCTCGCGCTGGCCTGCCCCGACGCTGAAATCGTGCCGGTCGAGCCCGAAGGCTGGGACGACGTCTGCCGCAGCCTGGCGGCGGGCGAAATCCTGCGGGTGGATCTGGCGAACGCCCCGCCCACCGCCTGCGACGCGTTGCAGACCCCTTCGACCCACCCGATCAACTTCGCCATCCTCAAGGCGCGCTGCGCTTATGGCGCGGTGGTTACCCCGGCTGAAGTCCGCGCGGCGCAGCGTTATGCGTTCGCCAAACTTCATCTCGTGCTCGAACCCGGCGGGGCGGCGGCGCTGGCGGCGGTGCTGGCGGGCAAAGTGCCGAGCGATGGGCGCACTGCGGTGACTTTGACCGGGGGGAACGTCGATGCAGCCGCCTTCGCGGCGGTGCTCGCCTCGTCCGACTGATGGGTTGCAATTGACAATCCATCGTCTCCCCCACACTCTCAGCCAATGGGGTCGCACCCGGGGGAGGAAATTCGATGCAGGCGCAAATGCTCGCACCAGCAGCCGTGCTGGTTCTGTGGTCGCTGGTGATGCTGATGTGGACCGCAGCAACGCGGTTTCCGGCGATCGCCAAGGCGGGAATGGACCTCAAGCAATCGCCACCGGGCGGGCGCGGTCAAAACCTTGAGGGTGTGCTGCCCGACAGCGTCAACTGGAAGTCGCACAACTATACCCACCTGATGGAGCAGCCGACGATCTTCTATCCGACGGTGGTGATCCTGGCGGTGATGGGCGCGGGCGCGATCGACGTGCTGTTTGCGTGGGCCTATGTCGCGGTCCGCATCGTCCATTCGCTGTGGCAGGCAACGATCAACCGCATCCCGGTTCGCTTCACGCTGTTCGCGACTTCGACGCTGTTCCTGCTGGTGCTGGCGGTGCGCGCGGTGATGGCAACGCTGCTGCACAATCCGGCGACGATCACCGGCTGATAGATCACAGTCCTGAGGGGGATACGACGATGGTGGGCATGGAAATTCTCAAGCCGGTGGTGGTGCTGGCGGCGTGGACGATGGTGATGTGGATATGGATGTACGTCACCCGCATCCCGGCAATGGGCAAGGCGGGGATCGATACCAAGGGGCTGACGGGCGGCGCTGGTGGCAGCCTCGACGGGATATTGCCCGACAATGTCCAGTGGAAAGCGCATAACTACAATCATCTGCACGAAGCACCTACAGTGTTTTACGCAGTCGCGCTGGTCTTGGCGATAACCGGCCAGGGCGACGGGCTGAACGCCACGCTGGGCTGGGCTTACGTGGCGCTGCGCGTGCTCCACAGCCTGATCCAGGCGACGATCAACCGGGTCATGGTCCGCTTCACGCTGTTCGCGCTGTCATCGCTGGTGCTGATCGCGCTGGTGGTCCACGCGGGCTTTGCGGTGTTCCATCACTGACGGATGAAGAGGCTCGCCAGTTCGACGTGGGTCGACCAGCGGAACTGGCCGACGGGGCGGAGTTCGGCGAGCCTGTACCCGCCCGCGACCAGCGTGGCCGCATCGCGCGCCCAGCTTGACGGGTTGCAGCTGACATAGGCGACCCGCGCGACCGCCGAGGCGGCAATCTGCTCGACCTGATCGCGCGCGCCGGCTCGCGGCGGATCGAGCACCACTGCGGCGAAGCGGTCGAGTTCCTCGGTGCGCAGCGGATTGCGATAGAGATCGCGGTGGAGCGCGTGGACCGGCTTACCGCTGCGCCCCGCCGCAGCCTTGCACGCAAAGTGCGCGTCCTGCGCTGCTTCGACCGCCAACACTTTGCCCGGCCCCGCCAGCGCGAACGCAAACGTACCAAGCCCTGCGAACAGATCGGCGACTGTAACGCTGCCGCCCAGCCATTCGCGCACCGCGCCGACCAGCGCCGCCTCGCCATCGGCGGTCGCCTGAAGAAAGCCGCCCGGCGGCAGCGCCACGGCTACATTCGTCAGCGTGACCGTAACCGGCTCGGGCTCCCACATCGCTTCGGGGCCATAGCCCTGGTCGAGCGTCAGCCGGGCGAGGCCATGGTCGCGCGCGAAATCGAGCAGGCCCTCAGTCTGCGCCAGACCGTCGAGCGTCAGCCCTTTGAGGTCCACTGCCACCCCCTGATCGACCAGCACCAAGTGGATGTCCGCCGCCAGTCGCTTGCCCGGCCAGCGCGCCAGTAACGCCCGCAGCGGCGCGATCAGCGCGAACAGATCGGGGTGGAGAACGTGGCATTCGCGCATATCGACGATCTTGTGCGAACCCCGCGCGCGAAACCCGATCGCGCCGCGCTCGGCATGGAGCGTCGCGCGCCGACGGGTGCGGGGCGGCGAGAGATAGGCTGGCGTAACCAGCTCCGGCACCAACCCCTGCCCCGATGCAGCGTTGACCACCCGGTCATAAACGAACTGCGTAAGAGTGGCCTCGTCCAGATGCTGCAACTCGCACCCCCCGCAGGTTCCGTAATAGCGGCACGGCGGGGTGGCGTGACTTGGTCCTGGAACGATGCTGCCATCGGCCCGGATAACGTCTCCCGGCGCTGCCAAAGCGACGTGGCGGCCACTGGCGGTAATGCCATCACCCTTAGCCGCGACGCGCAGGATGGCTTCATCCCCGTTCATGATAGCGCCGCCGCCATTGCGCCTTTCACCGCATCGCCGAGTTGGCCCGCGGTGAACGCCGGACCGGCGATCCGCGCCGCCTCATCATGCAGCCACAGCGCCTCTTCGGCCGCGCGCAGCGGTTCGCGATGCACCGCGAGGCGGCTGACGAGAATCCCCGCAAGCACGTCGCCGCTGCCCGCAACCGAAAGCCAGCTCGGCGCCGCAGGGGCGAGGACAAGGGTGCCATCGGGCGCGGCGATCAGGCTGTCGGCGCCTTTGAGCAGCACCACCGCGCCGGTTGCCCAGGCCACGCCCAGCGCGCGCTTACGGCGCAGGCCGGTTGTCGGCAGCGAGAACGATGTTTCAAGCGCGGCGAGTTCGCCCTCGTGCGGCGTAAGGACGGCATTTTGCAGCGGTGCGTCAGCGGGGGTCAGAAACGTCAGTGCGTCGGCATCGATGACTGCGGGGTGATTTGAGCCAAGCACATCGCGCAATCGCACATTCGCCGCGTCTGTGCGACCCAGGCCGGGTCCGACCAGCACTGCGGATATCCGCCTGTCCGCGAGGGATCCCCTAAGCGGTCGCGTGTCCGCCACCAGTTCGGGGGGCAGCGCGCGGGCTTCGACACGCACAGCCAGAGCGGTACTAAGGGGTGGGGGCTTCTCAAGATACGCTCGTGCTGTGCCTGTCGAAGCACCGCCACCGTCACCACCCCCGCCCAGCAGCTTCACATACCCCGCCCCGCCATGCATCGCCGCCCCGGCCGCGAGCAGCGCCGCGCCCGGCATCTCGCCCGCCACGATCCCGAGCAGGCCGCGGGTGTATTTGTGCACACCGATCGCGGGCGCAGACAAGCTGGGCCGTGCCAGCAAGCGCGCCGCACCGGGCACCGCTCCGCAGCCGATCCCGACGAGCCGCCGATCGCCCATCGCGGCCATTCCGGGCAGCGTCCAGTGCGCGAACTTCCACGCGCCCAGCGCCACGGTCAGGCCATAGTGCGGCAGGCCCGCGTTGAGCAGTGCGCCGCTGTCGCTCTCGACCCCGCTCGGCAAGTCGATCGCGACCGAGGCGTGGTGATGACGCGCCAGACGGGCAATCAGATCGACCCACTCGCCCGGCAAGGCGCGGGTCAGCCCGCTGCCGAACAGGCAATCGACGAACACCTCGCCGTGGCGCCGGGCAGCGGCATCGATCACCGCGCCGCGATAGAGCGAGCGGGCGTTGCGCGCGGCAGCGGTGCCCGACTCGCGCGGGCTGATCACTGCGACCTCGCCGCCGCGCGCGCGGATCAGCTCGGCGATCACCCAGCCGTCGCCGCCGTTGTTGCCGGGGCCGCACAGCACCGTGACTGTGCGCCCGCCCGAGAGCCGCCAGACCCACTCCCCCGCGCCGCGCCCGGCAATGTCCATCAGCGCCTCGACGCCGGTTCCCGCATCGATCAGCGCCTGCTCGGCCTCGCGCATCTGCGCGACGGTGAGGATTTGGTCAGGGTTTGGCAGCACTGCCCGGCGCCTCAAGGTTTAGTCGGTAACGGTCGCCGCCGATCTGCGCTTCGATCATGCCGTTGGCGATCGCGATGGATTGCGCGGTGTCGGCGCCGTCGAGCGCAGTTACAGCGCCATCGCTGCTGATCTCGAACTGCCTGAAACCGCCATCGGGGTGGTGGACGACCAGCCGCGTGCCCTTGCGCTCGACCGTGCAACCATCGGCAAAATTGGCTGCGCCGTCGATTGCGCACGCGATTGTTTCGCCCTTGGGCTCAGCAACGGGCTTGGCGCAACCGGCGAGCATTAAGAGGCCGGCCCAGCGCACGTGCTTCGACAGGCTCAGCATGAGCGGGCGTTGGGAATTACGAAAAACATCCGCCTATCCTGAGCCTGTCGAAGGATCATGCACCACATCCGCCCCACTCAGATGTCCGCATAGACATGCGTCTCGGCCTTCGCCCCGGGGTGGGTCAGCGCACCTTTGCTGGCGGGGCCGACATTCTGGGCATAGCGCCACAACGCGCCCGACTGATAATCGTTGGTCCGCCGGCGCCAGGCTTGGCGCCGCTCGGCCAGCACCTCCTCGGCTACCAGCAGGTCGATCGTTCCCGCCGCGGCGTCGATGGCGATGGTATCGCCGTTTTCGACCAGCGCGATCGGGCCGCCATCGGCCGCCTCGGGTCCGACGTGGCCGATGCAGAAGCCGCGCGTCGCGCCCGAGAACCGCCCGTCGGTGACCAGCGCAACCTTTTCGCCCATCCCCAGGCCATAGAGCGCGGCGGTGGTCGAAAGCATTTCACGCATTCCCGGTCCGCCCTTGGGGCCTTCGTAGCGGATTACCACGACCTCGCCCTCGCGGATCAGGCGCTGCTCGACCGCGGCGAAGCAGTCCTCCTCGCAATCGAACACCCGCGCCGGGCCGGTAAACTCCAGGCGGTGCATCCCCGCAACTTTGACGATTGCCCCGTCGGGCGCGAGCGAGCCTTTGAGGCCAACCACTCCGCCGGTGGGCGACAGCGGTTTATCGAATGAATAGATTACCTTCTGATCGGGCTTCCAGGTGATCTCTGCGATGTTTTCGCCCAGTGTCTTGCCGCTGACGGTCATCGGGCTGGGATCGAGGAAGCCGCCATCGAGCAGCGTCTTCATCACCATGTAGACCCCGCCGGCATCGTACATGTCCTTGGCGACGTACTTCCCGCCCGGCTTGAGATCGGCGACGTAAGGCGTCGATTTAAAGATCGCGGTGACGTCGAACAGGTCGAACTCGATCCCGCACTCGCTGGCCATCGCGGGCAAGTGGAGCGCGGCGTTGGTCGATCCACCGGTTGCGGCGACCACGCGAGCGGCGTTCTCGAACGCGGCGCGAGTGCAGATGTCGCGCGGGCGGATATTGCGCGCCAGCAATTCCATCACCTGACGTCCGGCGGCACGCGCCACGTCCTCTCGCGATTTATAAGGTGCCGGAACCATATTGCTGTTCGGTAATGACAATCCGATTGCCTCTCCAACGCAAGCCATCGTGTTGGCGGTGTACTGCCCGCCGCACGCACCGTGGCCGGGGCAAGCGACTTTCTCCAGCGCAGTCAAATCTTTCAGCGGACAGTTCCCGGCGGCGTGCTGGCCCACCGCCTCGAACACATCGACCACGGTCACGTCACGATCCTGATAGCGGCCCGGCAGGATCGAGCCGCCGTAAACGAAGATCGAAGGGATATTGAGCCGCAGCATCGCCATCATCATCCCGGGCAGGCTCTTGTCGCACCCCGCAAAAGTAACCAGCGCGTCGTAACAGTGCCCGCGGACCGATAGCTCAACCGAATCCGCGATCACCTCGCGGCTGACCAGCGACGATTTCATCCCCTGATGGCCCATTGCGATGCCATCGGTGACGGTGATGGTGTTGAACCGGCGCGGGGTGCCGCCGCCCGCCTCGACGCCTTCGCGGCAGATATCGGCCTGGAAATCGAGCGTGGTGTTGCACGGCGCACTGTCGTTGCCGGCGCTGGCCACCGCCACGAACGGTCGCCCGATCTGCTCCTCGGTCATCCCCATTGCGTAGTAATACGAACGGTGCGGCGCGCGCTCGGGTCCGACCGAGACGTGGCGGCTGGGCAGGCGCGACTTGTCGAAGGTGTGGGGCATGGGGCTTCCTTGGCTTCTTCGCCCGCTTTCGCGGTCAGCGTCGCCGCGGTCAAGTCAGCGCAGCGATCCCGCCATCTGCCACCAGCCGGGTCGGTCGCGCGCCAGCTTCTGCGCGGCCTCGCGCATGACGTCATGACGCTGAAACAGGGCGAAGCAGGTCGCGCCGGAGCCCGACATTCGGACCAGCCAGGCGTCGGTAGCGTGCAAGGCCGCCAGCACCTCGCCGATCGCCGGGCACAGCGCGAGAGCGGAAGGTTCCAGATCGTTGCGCCCAGCCAGCGCGATTTCCCGCGCTGTACCGCCGGGGAGCGGGCCCTGGTCGACGCCGTCCCAGCCCGAAAACACCGGCCCGGTCTCCAGCGGCATGCGGGGATTGACCACGAGCAGCGCAGTTCCGGCAAGGTCCTGCGGCCCCGGTTCAAGCTCGGCGCCTGTGCCCTGCCCGATACAGGTCCGGCTCTCGACGCAAGCCGGTACGTCTGCACCGAGCTTGGCCGCGCGATCGCGCCAGTCGTCCGGCAGGCCGAAGCGCCGATCGCACAGCCGGAACACCGCGCCTGCGTCGGCCGATCCGCCACCCAGACCCGCCGCGACCGGCAGGCGCTTGTCGAGCGAAACGCGCCAACCCTCGGGCCGCGGCAGCTTGCCCAGCGCCCTGGCAACGATGTTGCCGAACGGATCGCTCAAGCCGACGGCAAACTCGCCCGAGACGTGCAACTCGTCGCGCGGGGCCGGTTCGGTCGTCAGTTCATCGCCGGCATCGACGAACGCGAACAGCGTTTCGATCTCGTGATACCCGTCCTCGCGCCGCCGCCGGACGTGGAGCGCGAGGTTGATCTTGGCGTAGGCGGTTTCGTGCAACTTCATCCTCCCCGTTGGGCAGGGCTATCGCACACGGCACGCGCTTCGTCAGAACGGAATGTCGTCGTCCAAGTCGTCGGCAAATCCGCCACCGCCGCCGCGCGAACCGCCGCCGCTGGAACTGCCCGACGAACCGCCCCCCGAACTGCCCGACGATCCGCCGCCGCCCCAGTCACCGCCCGACTTGGTGCCGCCGCCACCGCCGCCGCTACCGTCTTTTGCGCCGTCGAGCATGGTCATCACACCGCCAATGCCGCCGACCGAAACTTCGGTCGAATAGCGATCGTTGCCCGATGCGTCCTGCCACTTGCGGGTGCGAAGATGGCCTTCGATGTAGACTTTGCTGCCCTTGCGCAGATAGCGTTCGGCGACCCCGACCAGCCCGTCGGACTGAAGCACCACGGTGTGCCACTCGGTCCGCTCCTTGCGCTCGCCGGTGGCCTTGTCCTTCCAGTTCTCGGACGTGGCGATCCGCAGGTTGGCGATCCGCCCGCCGTTCTGGAAGCTCTTAACCTCAGGGTCGGCGCCCAGATTGCCAATCAGCATGACCTTGTTGAGACTGCCCGCCATCGTGTTGCGCTCCTAAAGCCCGAGCGCGACCGCGCTCCAGTAAGTGATTCCTGCCGCGATGTAGGCCAGCACGAACAGGTAGGCCAACATGAAGGCGGGCCATTTCCACCCATTTGTTTCGCGGCGGGTGACCGCGATGGTGCTCATGCACTGCGGCGCGAACACGAACCAGGCAAGGAACGCGAGCGCGGTGGGCAGGGTCCAATGCGACTTGAGCTGATCGCCCAGCTTTTGCGCGGTTTCGGCGTCGCTGGTCGCGGCCACCGCATACGTCGTCGCGAGCGAGGCGACGGCGACCTCGCGCGCCGCCATCGCCGGGATCAGCGCGAGCGCAATGTCGCGGTTGAAGCCGATCGGCTCGAGCACCACCGCGAGGCCGTTGGCGAGGTGCCCGGCGAGCGAGGCATCGACCTGATCCTCGCCCGGCGCGGCGCGGGGGAAGTTGAGCAGCAGCCACAGCACCACCGTGACGGTAAAGATGATCGTGCCCGCGCGGCGCAGAAAGATCCACGCGCGCTGCCACAAGCCGAGCGCCAGGTCCTTGATCGTGGGCAACTGGTACTTGGGCAACTCCATGATGAAGCCGCTGGCCTTGCCCTTGGTAACGCTCCGCCGCAGCACCAGCGCCACCGCCATCGCGCCGAAGATCCCGATCACGTATAACGCGAACAGCACCAGACCTTGCAGCCCAACTCCTGCCACAATCGTGCGACTGGGAATGAACGCGGCGATGATCACGGCATAGACCGGCAGCCGCGCCGAGCAGGTCATCAGCGGGGCGATCAGGATCGTGGTCAGGCGGTCCTTGGGATCGGCAATGCTGCGCGTCGCCATGATTCCCGGGATCGCGCAGGCAAAGCTCGACAGCAGCGGGATGAAGCTGCGCCCCGATAGCCCGACGCTCGCCATCAGTCGGTCCATCAAAAACGCCGCGCGCGCCATATAGCCAGTCGCCTCGAGCACCAGGATGAAGAAGAATAGGATCAGGATTTGCGGCAGGAAGACCACCACCGAACCGACGCCGGAAAGAATGCCGTCAGTCACCAGATCGCGCGCCAGGCTGGGCGGAACCACGCTGCGCACCCCTGCCGAAAGCCAGGCGATGCCGGCCTCCAGCGCGTCGGCGAACGGAGTTGCCCCCGCAAACACCGCCTGAAACATCACGAACATCACCGCGACGAAGATTGGAAAGCCAAACCAGGGATGCAGCAACACCCGGTCGAGCCGGGAATGGAGCCGATGGCGGCGGGTTTCCGAAAGGATCGCACCATCGGCCATCGCGTGTGCGGCCAGCCGCCGCTCGGTCTGATCCATATGCGGCTGGGGGTGGAGCGGCTCGACAGCGTGACGCTCGGCCTCGGCGATCGCGGCGGCGAGTTCGCTCAGGCCCCGGCGGCGCACCGCGACGGTAGGGATCACCGGCACGCCCAGCGCGGCGGACAGCGCCGCGGGATCGAGCACCAGCCCGTCGCGCTCGGCCAGATCGATCATGTTCAGCGCGATCACGGTGGGACGCCCCAGCGCGATTATTTCCTGCGCGAACACCAGGTGCTGTTCAAGGTTCGACGCATCGAGCACCACCACCAGCGCATCGGGCCGGGTCTGCCCGGCCATCTCGCCGAGGATGACCTGGCGGGTCACCACTTCGTCGGGGCTGGTGGCATCGAGGCCATAGCTGCCCGGCAGGTCGATCAGTTCGACCGGCTCACCCGAAGGCAGCGCCATCCGCCCTGCCTTGCGCTCGACGGTGACGCCTGGATAGTTGGCGATCTTCTGCCGCGCCCCGGTCAACGCGTTGAACAGCGCGCTTTTGCCCGCGTTGGGGTTGCCGACCAAGGCGGCGGTGCGGATGGCGCGTGTCACTGAATCAGGCCGGTTCGACGGTCATAGCGCGGGCGTGAACCCGGCGCACTGCCACCGTCATCCGCCCGATCTCGAGCGCCAGCGGATCCCGCCCGGCAAACACCCCGCGATAGGCCAGCGTGACTTTGGCCCCGCTATCCAGCCCCAGCGCGCGCAACCGCTGCGCCTCTTCCGGCACAAGTTGCGCCCAATCCACCGCGGTGATCCGCGCGAGTTGGCCAAGGGGAAGTTCGTCGAGCTGCACGCTCCACGCGTGGCAGATGACAGAGCTAATTGCAACTAATTCGCATTAACGCGCCGGGTAGCGCAATCGCCCCAGCAGCCGCGCCGGGCTGAATCGTTCGGCATCGGGCCGCAGGAACTGGGCCTTGAGCTTCTCGAATTGCATCACGTTATCGATCCGCCGTTCCAGAAACGCGCGGGTATCGCCAAACCCCTCGCTTTCGTCCTGCGCGAACACCGCGAGGGTCGAGGCATAGAGCGCGCCCAGCGTCATGCGCTTGGTGTAGTGATTGTAATCGGTCGCGGTATCGCCCGCCAGGCGCCACATCGCATCGGCGCTCGACCAGCCCAGGCGCAGCGCCCGCGCGGCGTTCTGCGGCATTGCCATGATCGCCAGCGCGCGGCGCAGCGCCTCTTGCTGGCCCGCCACCGCATCGAGCCGGAACTGGACGAGGCGGCGAATGCGCTCGCGGATTTTCAGCGTGGCGAGCGTCTCGGCGGGAAGCGCCGTTTCCATCGCCCGGTCGATCGCGGCGATCCACGCGCCGATCAGCACCATCGCGGACGACAGTCCCTCGGCTTTGAAGGCGAATTTGGCGACCTCGGGATCGACCCCCTCGGCGGCGGCGGCGTTGGTCACTGCCCGCGGGGTCCACCCATCGAACACCGCCGCATCGGCGATGGCCGGTGCCAGCGCGATGCGCAGTTCGTCGAGCGTCAGGTCGGGGGAGATGGCCACGCTAGAACTTCGGGCCGTAGGCAGACACCTTGGGCTTGCCCGCCCCAGCTTTAGCGGCGCTCTCGATCTCGCCCAGCACCGGGTTGCTGCGCCCGTCGAGCGTCGCGTAGTCGAGCGCCGAGCGCCCCGAATTGTCGTTGCGCGATGCGCTCGCGCCGGCCTTGAGCAGCACCCGCGCCAGCGCCGAATCGCGGCGGTGGGTCGCAGCGATCAGCGCGGTTTCGCCCGTGGCGTTGGGCTCGTCGACCTTGGCCCCCAGTTTGAGGAGAATTTCGACTCCTTCCGAAAAGCCCAGGTTGCTGGCGAGCTGGAGCGGCGTTTCACCCTTGTTGTTGCGGGCGTTGACGTTGGCACCCTTGCTGGCGAGGAACTGCACCCACGTCAGGTCGCGGCGCGCGACGACGATGTGCATCGGGGTATCGCCGGTGGAAACATCCTTGGTGTTGACCAGCGTGGTGCCGGGCACCGCAAGCATGTCGGTGACTTCCTTGCCCTCTTTCTTGCGCACCGCTTCGAGGAACTTGAAGCTGCTCGAAAACTGGGCTTGCGCGGGCAGCGCGAGCGAAAGCCCGCCCACCGTCAGCGCCAAAGCCGCAATCCGCACCCGCAATTTCACCACCAACCTCCTGAAATGCCCAACCGTTAAGGGAGTCGTCCCTTGCCCAGCCGCCGTTAGCAGAGCATGAACCGCCGCGCCATGCCACGCCTGCTCCCTGCCCTCGCCGCCGCCCTTTTCCTAGTCGTCAGCGCTTGTTCGCCCGGCGGGCAAGAGGCTGGGCCACCGCCATTGGCAGGCGCGAGGATCGGCGGCGATTTCGCGCTGGTCGACAAGGCGGGCAAAGCGGTGCGCTTCCACGATTTTGCGGGCCAATACCGGATCGTGTACTTCGGCTACACCTTCTGCCCCGATGCCTGCCCGCTCGATGTGCAAAAGATGATGCAGGGCTATGCCAGGTTCGCAAAGTCCGAGCCGAAGGTCGCTGCCCGGGTCCAGCCGCTGTTCGTCAGCATCGATCCCGCGCGCGATACGCCCGCCGCTGTAGGCGAATTCGCCGCCGCGTTTTCACCTCGGCTGATCGGCCTGACCGGGAGCGCGGCGCAAGTCGCCGAGGCTGCCAGGATGTTCAAGTCCTATTACGCCAAGGGCGAGCCGACCACCGACGGCGGCTATCTGATGGACCATACGCGGATCGCCTACCTGATGGACCCAACGGGCAAGCCGCTCGCGCTGCTGCCAATCGACCAGAGCGCCGATGCGGTCGCCGAAAGCCTCGCCAAATGGACGAGCTGACTGAACCGCGCTTCTGGGACAAGCCGATCGAGCGCCTGAGCCGCGCCCAGTGGGAGGCGCTGTGCGACGGTTGCGGCCAGTGCTGCCTGCACAAGCTGGAGGATGAAGACACCGGCGCGATCTATCGCACCAACGTCGCCTGTCGCCTGCTCGACCTCAAGACCGCGCGCTGTTCGGACTATCGCCACCGCAAGGCGCAAGTGCCCGATTGCCTGCGCCTGACCCCGCGGCTGGTGCTGACCGTGCCGTGGCTTCCCAAGACCTGCGCCTATCGCCTGCGCGCCGAGGGCCAGCCGCTCAAGGCCTGGCACTATCTGGAATGCGGCGACCGCGAGGCGGTCCATCGCGAGGGAATCTCGATCGCCGGGCGTGCGGTGAGCGAGGTGATGGCCGGGCCGCTCGAAGACCACATCGTCTCGACCGAGCCGATCGCATGATCGACTGGTTGCGCCGCGCGAGCCGCCCCCGCCCCCCTGCCCCACCCGAACGCCGCAGCCTGATGGTTGCGGGTCGCGAACTGCCAGTCGCCATCCGCACTTTGCGGACCGCGCGACGGATGACCTTGCGGATCGCGCCCGACGGCAGCGAGGCGCGGATCACGATGCCGCCATGGGGTCGCAGCGTCGAGGCGCTTGCGTTCGCCCGCGAACGCAGCGACTGGCTCGCCCGCCAGCTGGCTGCGGTACCGCTGCGCGCCGCACCGGGCGTGGGCGAGGTGCTGGCCTATCGCGGCGAGCGGGTGACGATCGTTTGGCGCAGCGACGCCCCGCGCCGCCCGGTGCTCGACGACGGGGCAGTCCATTTGGGCGGCCCGCGCGAATCGCTCGAACGGCGGCTGCAACGCTGGCTGGAGAGCGAGGCGCTGCGATTGTTCAACGAGGACATCGCCGAATTCGCCGCCGCCGCGCAAGTAACCCAGCCCCGCGTCCTGCTATCGCGCGCGCGCCGCCGCTGGGGCAGCTGCACCAGTGGCGGGATCGTAAGGCTCAACTGGCGGCTGGTGATGGCGCCCGATTTCGTCCGCCGCTCGGTCGTCGCGCACGAGATCGCGCATCTGGTCCATTTCGACCACAGCGTCGGCTTTCATGCCTTCCTCGGCGACATCTATGACGGCGATCTGGCCGCCGCCAACCGCTGGCTCAAGCGCGAAGGCCGCGCGCTTTACGCCCCGTTTGGCTGACACATCTGGCATCGCACCGATCCAGCGCCTATCTTGACCCCATGTCGCTGTTCCGTCGTTTCCTTCGCCGCCTCAATCCGCTCGCCGCAATGGGCGATCTGGGCCAGCAGCTTTCCACTCCTTACCCACACCGCTTCAAGATCATCCTGGCCTCGCTGGCAGTGACCGGGGGGCTGTTTTCGGTGATCTGGCAGGAAGGCGGCGCAGGCCTGCCCCACCCGCCCAAGATCACTTATATCCAGAGCTTCGCTCCCAACCGCAGCGAGGCAGAGATCGTCGCGGGCAACATCGCCGCGACCAAAGCTGCGCGCGCCGCCGAGGCCGAAGAGGCCGCCCGCGCCGAACGCGTTCGACAGGTGTACAAGACGCTCGGCAGGGTTGCGGGGATGGACGTCGACAAGATCGAGGCCGAAGCCAAGGCCGATCGCGAAGCGGAGGCTGCCGCGAAAGGCCTGGGTGCCGGGCAGATGCCCAAGGCGCGGGTGGCGCGGGTCAATCCCTGAGCGCAGCGATCTCGATTGGCTGTCCGCCGCCGCTGCGCTTGCGGCACGCGGGCGACCGCTGAGCCGTCCCAATCCGGCGGTCGGGGCGATCGTGGTCAAGGACGGGCGCGTGGTCGGGCGTGGCTGGACCCAAGCCGGAGGTCGGCCTCATGCCGAAGCGCAGGCACTGGCGATGGCGGGGGAATCCGCCCGCGACGCCACGCTCTACGTGACCCTGGAACCGTGCGCCCATCCATCCGCACGCGGACCGGCTTGCGCCGAGCTTGTCGCAGGCGCAGGCCTTGCGCGGGTCGTCGTGGCGGTGCGCGATCCCGACCCGCGCACCGCCGGCAAAGGCCTGGAACGTATCGTCTCGGCCGGCATCGCGACTGCGCTGGTGCCCTACCCCGCCGCCGATGCCAGCCTGGCCGGCTATCTGAGCCAGCGGTGCAGGGGCCGCCCCCACGTCACCCTGAAACTGGCGCTCTCGCTCGATGGCTGCATCGCGCTGGCCTCGGGCGAAAGCCAGTGGATCACCGGCCCGCAGGCGCGCGCGCATGGCCACCTCGAACGCGCGCGGGCAGATGCGATCCTGGTCGGCGGCGGCACCTTGCGCGCCGATGCGCCAAAGCTCGACGTGCGGCTGGCGGGGCTGGAGGCGCGCAGCCCGCAACGCTGGGTGTTGACCGGCAGCACAGCGCCAGACGGCTGGCACGCCATCGCCTCGCCCGCCGCCATCTCCACGATGGGCGATATCCAGTACTTGCTGGTCGAAGGCGGCGCGCAGACCGCCGCAGCATTCCTCAAGGCCGATCTGGTTGACCGCCTGCTGCTCTATCGCGCGCCGATCGTTATCGGCGGAGGGCTGCCGGGCATATCTGACCTTGGCCTGACCGGCCTCGCCGCCGCGCATGGCCGCTGGCTTCGCACCGATACCAGCCGCCTTGGCAACGACACTCTCGAAGTCTACGAGCGCCAAAGGCCGAAGGCCGACCACTAGAGGGCGCGATGTTCACCGGAATAGTCACCGCAATCGGCACCGTCGCCAGCGTCGAACAACGCGGCGACCTGCGCCTGACCATCGCCTGTCCCTTCGATCCCGCGCATATCGCAATCGGCGCCTCGATTGCGTGTTCGGGCGTGTGCCTGACCGTGATCGACCGCGGCGGCAGCGCCGGAGACGCGTGGTTCGCGGTGGATGTGTCCGACGAATCGGTCTCGTGCACCGCACCGCGCTGGCAAGCCGGGGCAAGGCTCAACCTCGAACAGGCGCTCAGGCTGGGCGACGAGCTGGGCGGGCACATCGTCACCGGCCATGTCGATGGCGTCGGCCGGATCGTATCGAAGCGCGGCGAGGGTGATTCGCTGAGGGTGGAAATCGCCGCCCCCGCCGCGCTCGCGCCCTATCTGGCCGCCAAGGGCTCTATCACCGTCGACGGCGTTTCGCTGACCGTCAACACGGTGACGGACGACCCCGACGGCACCTGCCGCTTCACCCTCAACCTCATCCCCCACACCGGCGAGGTCACCACGCTGGGCGGGCTGATCGAGGGCGACACGATCAACCTCGAGATCGACGTGCTGGCGCGCTATCTCAAGCGGATGGAATCGTTGCGAGCGGCATAGCGCTTACGCTGCGCACGGCCTTCGACAAGCTCAGGCTGAGCGGGGTTAGGTGTTTTCGGCCCAACTACAACGTCCGCTCATGCTGAGCGTGTCGAAGCACGTGCGCCGACATCGCCTCAAATCGGTTGCAACGGCCCGCTCGCAAACCCGACCCGATCGATCGTAAAGCGCACATGGCGCACCGGACCGCCCGCCATTTCGCGCGTATCGGTCCAGTCGTCCAAAACCCCGCCGATCTTGACCATCGCGCCGCACGAGCGGACATTGTCCTCGCCGACGATAAAATGGACCCGCTCGACTGCCGCGAATGCGTGCGCCAGCATCAGCCGCTTCATCTCGCGATTGAACGATCCGCCCCACAGGCTGCGAGCGAGGAAAGTCCAGCCGATCTCGACCGATCCTCCCGCTTGCTCGCGATAATCATTATATTGCGATGACCCGACGATCCGGCCGCTTTCCCGGTCGATCACCACCAGTGCTCCGCCGCGGGCCAGCGCATCGGCAAAAAACCCCCGAAACACCGGCTCCTGCCAACGGTCGTGCGCCGGATGGACCTCCCATATCGCCGGATCGGAAGCGACCGCGAACAACCCGTCCCAATCGTCGGGATGCAAAGGCCGCAGCAGCAGCCGCTCGCCCTGTATTATGGGTTGGCGATCCATGGTCACTCTCCTCGAACCGCAAGCGGGCCGTTCGCGAATGCCTCGCGCGTGATCGCATAGACGACATGCGGCACTTGCCGACCAGCAATGTCCACCTGCTCGATCCGATCGCGCAGCTGTGCCCCGATCTTCTCGAGTGCGCGCCGCGAACGCACGTTATCCGCGCCTGCCCAGAATTCAACCTGCGCGACGAATTCAAGCGCGTGCGCGATCATCAGTCGCTTCATCTCGCGATTGGGTCCGCCACCCCAATGCGAGCGCGCGAGCACCGTCGAGCCGATCTCGACCGTGCCCCCGTCGTCGGGTGAGCCATATTGGAAGCGCGAGGTGCCAATGAGAGCGCTGTTCGCCCGGTCGATCACCGCCAGCGAACCGCCCCGCTCCAGCAGGCTTGAAAAGTATGCGGCGAAGACTGGTTCGCTCCAGCGGTCGGGCTCGGGGTGCTGCATCCAAACCAGCGGGTCCGACGCCACCGCAAAAAGCGTATCCCAGTCATCTGGACGCAGCGGACGAAGCAGCAGCCGCTCGCCTTGAAGCGTCGGCTGAAGTTCCATTTTCAGCCCGAAACCGCTGCCAGCGCGGTAACAAAGGCGTCGATATTGCCCATGGTCAGCCCGGCGGCGTTGATCCGGCCCGATCCTGCCATGTAAATC
>JANMPV010000262.1:0-2580 GCA_031370045.1 Novosphingobium sp.
CAGCGCCATTCGCTCGGCGAGCAGGTCGCCCGCCGCCGTGCCGAGTGCGAACGTGAACAGGATCGCGGTCCAGTAGAACGCCTCGCGCCGCCGGGTGAAGATGCTGTGGATCGAAAGCGTGTGCTCGCTGGCATGCCAGGCAAGGACAGTGGCGATCAGCGCGGCGCTGAAACCGATCGTGGTGACGATCAGCGACACCCCGTAGTTGTCCGAAAGGTTATCGGTCACCAGCGTGCCGAAAATGCTCAGGAACACCACCGCCAGCCAGTATTTCCACGGCACATAGCGGCGCGCGGCGATCTGGATAACCAGCGCGATCACCAGCAGCACCGCCATCAGCCACGAGGTTTTGACCAGCCCCAGCTTCATGTCGAAGTTGAGGAAATCGGCGGCGGTCTCACCCACCGTCGTCGCCATGATCTTGATGATCCAGAAATACAGCGTGACCAGCGGCACTTTGGTCGAAAGGATCGCGCCGGACGATTGGGGGGCGGACGATTGCGTGCCGGGCGCGCTCATTTGGGTTTCACCGCGGTTTCGAGGACATCGACGAGATCGAGTTCGCGCGTGGCGGCACGCTCAAGCGACTTGGCGTCCTTTGCCGCCAGCGCCTCCTGCACCCACACCAGCGCCTTGTCGAAATCATCTTTGGCCTTGGCGTCGCGGATGCGCGGCTTGACCGCGTTCCAGCGCTGGTGGGCATAGCCCAGCGCCTCGCGGACGTCGTCCCAGCGCGGCTTGGGATCGCGCGCATCGGCAACGATCCGAAATCCCGCGTAATCGAGCATCCCAATATCGAGCGGGATCGTCGGTTCGCCGCCCGCTTCGCTGAGGACAGCGCGATAGGCTTCGTTGGAGGCAAGCGACAGATCGACCGCGTTTTTGGTGCGGGAAGCCAAGCCGATCTTGCCCAGCGCCGCATCGAGCCCCGCGCCGTGGTCCGGGCTCATCCCGCTGCGCACCGCCGCGCCGGCGGCGGTCGCCAGCGCGGTGCGTTTTGCGGTCTCGGCGGGATCGGTGGAGAAAGCCGCTTCGGTCAGGTTCTCGAAGCGCTCCGCGGCCGCGACGAGCGCCGTCCGGCGCTCAGGCGAAGGCGCGGGGGTTGTGGGTGCTGCGTTAGGGTCAGCTTCGAACTTCGTGGCGGACGAATTGGCGGCAGGATGCGCCGTCTCATTCGACGATTTGTCGCAGCCCCCGAGCGCAAAGAGAGTGAGCGAGCCAAGCACTGCCAGAACAGGAATCTTCGATGCCACCGGCACCTCCATGCAAAACATCAGAACCGATGTTGTTATAAGACGTCGCGAGGGAAGTGGTTCCGCAGCCGCAAGTCCGCGCCAGGGTGAGCCTTCACCGAAATTTCAGCCATTCGTGGCAGGAAGCCGGGATGAACAGATTCATTCCGATCGCCCCGCTGCTGACCGCTACGCTGCTCCTCGCCGCCTGCCGTGACAGCCCGCAGGAACGCCTCGAACGCGCGGGCAAAGCTTACGCCGCGCACGATTACCGCGCGGCACAGGTCGATCTGACTGCCGTGCTCCAGACCGAGCCGGGCAATCCAGGCGCACTTGAACTCGCCGCGCGCAACCACCTTGCGCAAGGCGACGGCGACGCGGCGCAGGCCGCGCTGGACAAACTGGCCGCTGGCGCGCGCAAGCCTGGGGATATGGCGCTGCTGATGGCCGAGGCGGCGCTGCTGCGCGGCAAGGGCAAGCTGGCGCTCGTCGAAGTGGCGGGGCTAACCTCGGCGGAAGCGCATCGCATCCGCGCGCTTTCTCAACTCATGCTCGGCGATCCCGCTGCAGCGGCGGCGAGCTTTGCGGCGGGGGTGAATGCGGGGGGCGACAACGGACGGTTGCTGGCCGACTTCAGTCGCTTCGAGCTCGGTCGGGGTAACCGCGAGGCCGCGGCGAAGTTGGCGGGGCGGGCGCTGAAAGCGGCGCCGGGCACGCTCGACCCGCTGCTCGCCGCGGCGCAGCTGGCGGTCGCCAAGGGCGACCTTGCTGGCGCCCTGATGCTCTACGACCAGGCCGCACGCGCTTACCCGGGCAACCTTGCGGCGCTTACCGGCAGGGCCGCAGTGCTCGGCGACCTGGGGCGCGACAAGGACATGGCGGCGCAGCTTGCGGCGTTGGGCGAGACCGCAGGTGGCAGCCCGGCGGTGGCCTACCTCCAGGCCCGCGCGGCGACAGGGACAAAGAACTGGGGCCAGGTGCGCGCCATCCTCCAGCCGCTCGAATCCCAACTTGCCACGCGCGACGACGCGATGCTGCTGTATGCTCAGGCGCAACTCCGTCTCGGTCAGGTTGAGCAGGCGCGGGCGCGGCTCGAACCCCTCCATCGCCGTGCGCCGGGGCACGCGCTTACCGCGTTGCTGCTGGCCGAGGCACAATTGGCCGGGGACGACGCCAAAGCGGCGGTCGCGACGCTGCGGCCACTCGCCGCCAAGCCCGAAGCCGCCCCCGAAGTGCTCGCGTTGATGGCCGAGGCTTCGCGCGCTGCGGGCGATCCGGCGGCCGCGAACTATGCCGACCGTGCGCGCTTTCCCACGCCGCAGGCGCTCGGCAGCGAGCTGGCGCTGGG
>JANMPV010000268.1:0-7808 GCA_031370045.1 Novosphingobium sp.
AGCACCGCTGCGCGGCGCAACCCCTCCGTCAGACGCTTCGCGTCTGCCACCTCCCCGAGACAAGCTCGGGGAGGATTTCACCCTTCCCGCCCCTTCAATTCATCCCCCGTCAGCGTCACCACATGCAGCAAATTCGTCGACCCCGGCGTCCCGAACGGCACCCCCGCCAGCGCGATCAGCTTGGCGCCTGCGGTGCCGAAACCCTGGCGCAGGGCCATCCGCTTGCCCTTGGCGATCATCTCTTCGAAGCTGCCGATATCGCGCGTCTGAACTGCGTGCGCGCCCCACAACAGCGCCACCCGGCGCGCGGTCTTGAGGCTGGGGGTGAGCACCAGCATCGGCACGCCGGGCCGCTCGCGCGCGACCCGGCGTGCGGTCGATCCGGTCAAAGTGAATACGATAATCCCGGCGGTTGTCACCGTCTCGGCGATTTTTGCAGCGGATTGCGCGAGCGCGTCGGAGGTGGTCGGATCGGCGGGGGTCTGGATGAAATGGACCCGCGCGGCATAGCCGGGATCGGCTTCGACCTGGGTGGCGATGCGGTCCATGATCGTCACCGCCTCGACCGGCCATTGTCCCGCCGCGGTTTCGGCGGAAAGCATCACCGCATCGGCGCCATCGTACACCGCATTGGCCACGTCGGAGACTTCGGCGCGGGTGGGCGCGGGGCTTTCGATCATCGATTCGAGCATCTGGGTAGCGACGATCACCGGCTTGCCCAGCTGCCGCGCCGCCTCGACGATCCGTTTTTGCAGCGGCGGCACTTCCTCGGGCAGCAGCTCGACCCCCAGGACACCGCGCGCGACCATCACCCCGTCGGCCAGTTCGAGGATTCCGTCGAGGCTGGCGATCGCTGCGGGCTTTTCGATCTTGGCGATCAGCGAGCATTTCCCCCCGATCATCCGCCGGGCCTCGGCCACGTCCTCGGGCCGCTGGACGAAGCTCAGCGCGATCCAGTCGGCACCCTGTTCCAGCGCGAAGGCGAGGTCGGCGCGGTCCTTGGGGGTCAGCGCCGGAACCGGTACTACCACATCGGGCACGTTGACCCCCTTGCGGTCTGAAATCGCGCCGCCGACTTCGGCCGAGCACAGGATCGAATCGGCATCCGCGCGGATCACTTTGAGGCGCAGCTTGCCGTCGTCGATCAGCAGCCGCTGGCCCTTGCTCAGCACCTTGAACAGTTCGGGATGGGGCAGGCAGACGCGGGTGTCGTCGCCCGGCGTCGGGTCGCGGTCGAGCGTGAAGTGCGCCGAGTGGCGGATGAACGCCTTGCCGCCCTTGAACTGGCCGACGCGCAGCTTGGGCCCTTGCAGATCGCACAGGATCGCGATCGGGCGACCGACATCTTTTTCCAGCGCGCGGATCGCGGCAATGGTCGCGGCGTGGAGAGTGTGGTCGCCGTGGCTCATGTTCACGCGGAACGCATCGACCCCGGCCTTGTACAACCGGGCGAGCATCTTCGGGCTACTGCTCGCCGGGCCGACGGTGGCGAGGATTTTCACCTTGCGCGTGCGCAGGGGGGCAACAGGAGTGCGGGTGGGGGGCTTGGCCAAGGGTCTTCCTCTGGATGCGGCGCGGCGGCTATGGCAAAAGATATGCCCGAACCCAAGGACCGATCATGCCCGACCCGCTCGACCAGCTTGACGATAAGCACGCCGCCGCCGCATTCCGCCGGCTGGTGCGCCACTTGCGCCACCGCCACGACGCCCAGAACATCGATCTGATGGGGCTGGCCGGGTTCTGCCGCAACTGCCTGTCCGACTGGATCGTCGATGCCGGAGCCCCGCTGGAAAAAACGCAGGCGCGCGAGGTAATCCACGGGATGTCCGCGGGCGAGTGGAAGGCAAGGTTTCAGAGCGAGGCCACGCCCGAGCAGCTTGAACGGATGGCGGCAAGCGTGGCGAAGAACGCGTAGCAAGCTCCTCCCCCATTTTCGCCGAATGGCGCAAATGGGGAGGTGGCTGGCCCGTGAGGGCCAGACGGAGGGGTATCGCGGCGCGGCAAGAACCCCTCCGTCAGCCGCCTGCGGCGCCTGCCACCTCCCCATTTGTGCTTCGCAAAAATAGGGAGGAGCGACATTTCCACAGCCCGGCGCTTCCCCGAATCGCCCGCGCATGGCTAAGGCCGCGCCAAGCCCATCATCCATCCCCGGAGTATCCCCATGGCCACCGCCACAGACGACCGCCTGCGCCTTTTGATTGAGCGCGTCGAACGCCTCGAAGAAGAAAAGAAGGGCATCGCCGACGATATCAAGGACGTCTATTCCGAGGCCAAGGCGGTGGGGTATGACGCCAAGATCATGCGCAAGGTTGTCGCGCTGCGCAAAATGAAGCCCGATGACCGCGCCGAAATGGAAACCATCCTCGATCTCTACAAGGCCGCGCTTGGGCTAGGCTGACTGGACGCGCTGGTTTACCATACTAAGTCGCTCGAAACAGGGAGAATACCGTATGCGCAGACTCTTGGCGGGATTGCTGCTGACCGCGGTCGCCGTTTCCCCGGCCGCCGCGCAGACACCTTCGCAAGTCACTTACATCCACGCCGGCCACCTGATCGACCGGCCCGGCGAGACCCCGCGCGGGGCATCCACAATTATCGTGCGCGATGGCAAGGTTGCGGAAATCCGCGATGGGCTGGTGCCCGCCGAAGCCGGGGCCAAGTTGGTCGATCTGTCGCGCGATACCGTGCTGCCCGGGCTGATCGACATGCACGTCCATCTGCTTGGCATCGGTGGCGATCCTGTGCGGGCGCGGCTGCTTGGCCTCACCACCG
Source organism: Novosphingobium sp. (assembly GCA_031370045.1). Classification (GTDB taxonomy): domain Bacteria; phylum Pseudomonadota; class Alphaproteobacteria; order Sphingomonadales; family Sphingomonadaceae; genus Novosphingobium. The sequence goes on from JANMPV010000268.1 coordinate 2,773, forward strand.
AGCCCGAGGACAACGTGTTCTATGGCGCAGGCAATGCCCGCCGCACGTTGGAGGCAGGGTTCACCACCGTCCGCGATCTGGGAGGATCGGCGCGCGGCATCCGCGCCTTGCGCGATGCGATCGATCGCGGCGATGTCGAAGGGCCGACGATCGTCAATGCGGGTGCGCCGATCTCGGTCACCGGCGGACACGGTGACCCGCTCAACGGGCTGGCCGAACCGTTCGCCCATGCGGTGGCAGAAAGCGTTGAAAACACCTGCGACGGTCCCGACGATTGCCGCCGCGCGGTGCGTCGCCAGATCGGGCTGGGCGCGCAGGTGATCAAGTTCATGGCCACCGGGGGCGTCCTGTCGAACGTTTCGGGCGGGCTGGGCCGCGCGATGCAGCCCGACGAAATGCGGGCGATCGTCGAAACCGCGCACGCGCTGGGGCGCAAGACCGCCGCGCACAGCCACGCCGCCGAAGGCACCCGCGCTGCGGTCGAGGCGGGGGTCGATACGATCGAGCATGGCACGTTCCTCGATGATGCCACGATCAAGCTGATGAAGGCGCACGGCACCTGGCTGGTCCCCACGATGCTCGCGCCGCGCGCCGCGCTGGCGCAGGCGCGTGGCGGAATGCTGCCGCCTGCTACCATCCCCAAGGCCGAGCAGGCCGCCGCCGCAGCGTTCGAAAGTCATCGTCGGGCAATCGCCGCAGGGGTGAAAATCGCGTTCGGAACCGACACCGGGGTCAGCAAGCACGGCGACAATGCACAGGAATTTGCGCTGATGGTCGCCGCCGGAATGACGCCGATGTCGGCGATCAAGGCCGCGACGAGCGGTGCCGCCGAAGCGCTCGACCGTCCCGGCCTGGGCCGGATCGCGCCGGGGCTGGCGGCGGACATCATCGCGGTCGACGGCGATCCGCTGGCCGATGTCCGCGAACTTGAGGACGTCGATTTCGTGATGAAGGGCGGTCTGATCGTCAAGCAGGAGAGCGCGAGCCAATGATCGTCACCACCACCCCTTCGATCGAAGGTCGCGAGATCGCCGATTACCTGGGGATCGTCACCGGCGAAGTGATCCTGGGCGCCAATATCTTCCGCGATATGTTCGCCTCGATCCGCGATGTTTTCGGCGGGCGCTCGGGCGCGTATGAGCAGGTGCTCGAACGCGGACGGCGCGAGGCGATTCTCGAGATGGTTGAAAAGGGCCGCTCGCTCGGCGGCGATGCACTGGTCGGGTGCGATCTCGACTACCAGGTGCTCGGCAAGAACGGCTCGATGCTGATGGTCTCGGTCAACGGAACCGCGGTTAAGCTACGCTGAGCGGCACATTGCCCGTCCGGTGCCGCTAGGCTAGGGGCGATCACCGCAATTCCAGCTCAAGACCGGACCAATGGCAGGCCATTCCAAATACAAGAACATCATGCACCGCAAAGGGGCGCAGGATAAAAAGCGCTCGGCGAGCTTTTCCAAGCTTTCCCGCGAAATTACCGTTGCGGCCAAGTTGGGCATGCCCGATCCCGACCTGAACCCGCGACTGCGCGCTGCGGTCAACGCCGCCAAGGCGCAGTCGGTGCCCAAGGACAACATCCAGCGCGCGATCGACAAGGCCAGCCGCGGCGATGCCGAGAACTACGAGGAAATCCGCTACGAAGGCTATGGCCCGGGCGGGGTCGCACTGATCGTCGAGGCGCTGACCGACAACCGCAACCGCACCGCCACCAATGTCCGCACCGCGTTCTCGCGCAACGGCGGCAACCTGGGCGCGAGCGGCGCGGTCAGCCACGGGTTCGAGCGGCTCGGGCTGATCGAATACGCCGCCAAGGCGGGCGACGAGGACACCGTGCTCGAGGCCGCGATCGAGGCCGGCGCCGACGATGTCGAAAGCGACGACGACGGCCACGCGATCTGGGTCGCGATCGAGGCGCTGCACCCGGTGGCGCGCGAACTGGAAAAGACGCTGGGTGAGGCCACGGTGGTCAAGCTGGCGTGGCGGCCCGGCCTGACCACCGAAGTCGACGAGGCAGCCGCGATCACATTGCTCAAGCTGATCGACCTGCTCGACGAAGACGACGATGTCCAGGCGGTGTGGGGCAACTACGAGATCCCCGACGCGGTGATGGAGAAGCTGGGTTGAGCCAATCTCCCCGGCACGGGGAGGGGGACCGCCCGAAGGGTGGTGGAGGGGTCCCACCTCTCCGCCAGCTTGGCATTTGCCGACAGGCGGGACCCCTCCGTCGCTTCGCGCCACCTCCCCGTTCCGGGGCGGATTTTAAAGCATGCTCATAATCGGCCTCGACCCCGGGCTCGGCACCACCGGCTGGGGGATCGTGGCCAAGAGCGGCAGCCGCCTCAGCCACATCGCCAACGGGCAGGTAAAGACCGATCCCAAGGCCCCGCTGGCCGAACGGCTCGTCACGCTCGATCGCGAGCTGACTGACGTGATCCTGGCGCACCGCCCCGATACCAGCGCGGTCGAGGAAGTGTTCGTCAACACCAACCCGCAATCGACGCTCAAGCTGGGTCAGGCGCGCGGGGTATGCCTGCTGGTGCTCGCCCGCGCCGGGCTGCCGGTGGCCGAATACGCGACCCGGCTGGTCAAGAAGGCGCTGGTCGGCACCGGCGGGGCGGATAAGGCGCAAGTCCAGGCGATGCTGCGGGTGCTGCTGCCGGGGGTTAAGCTGGCGGGTGCCGATGCTGCCGATGCGCTGGCGGTGGCGATCTGCCACGCGCATATGCGGCGAGATTGATAAGCGCCAACTCTAGAAGCCAGCTCCCCGTCAAGCCGCCAGCGCGTAAGCCTCCGGGTCCTCGTGCGGCCACGCGTCCAGCCGCGGTGAGCGGGCGTTCAGAAACACCGCGGGCAGCTTCGCCAGCATCAGCGATTTGTGGATCCAGTAGTCGGTCCAGCGCTCGCGCCACTTCGCCGTCACCCGGCCCTGCGTGGTCAGCCAGCCGTGGTAGGGCAGCCAGTGGTCGGGCTCGTCCTGTTCGACGATCTTGAAGATCCTGGTCATCACCGGATCCGAACGGATGTGCGAATTCTTCAGCAGGATCTCAACCTGGCGCATGCCTCTCTGTTCGGTGAGCATGATAACCCGGCACAGCTTTTCGAATTGGGCCCCGTCGGCGATGATCGCCTGGGTGTCGAGTTCCTCGATCGGGCAGCCGAACACGCCTTCGATGAAGCGGTCGATGTGGCCACAGGTGCGATCGACCTGGAGCGGCATCTTGCCCTGGCGTTCGAACCAGCGTTTGAACATCAGGTAGTGCTTGTACTCATCGGCACGGTGCTTTTCGACCGCGGCGATGAACGCGCGATCGTCGGGGCAGCGGGCGCGCACCGCCTCCAGCACCCGATCGAGCGAGGTATAGCCGCGGTGTTCGTTGTAAATGTATATCGAGGCCAGCACGTCGAGAAAGCGGGCGCGGAAGGTGGCGAAAGGCGTCATTCTACGGCGTTTTCCATAAGTTAGCGACGAAACAAAGGCCGCCCATCAAGCCGCCTTCAGAGGTCGTCGCCCAGCATATCGACCAGGCTGCCAACCGCCTCGGCAAATTCCTCGCGGAACGCCTGGACCACGGCTCTGGCGGGACGAACATCCTCGACGAGGCCGACCCCTTGGCCGACGAAATAGGAAACGAGTGCACGGGCCTGCTGGTTCCCGGTGGCGGCGGCGCGCTCGATCCGGGCGAAGGCGGGCTCGGAAACCATGCCCATCAGCGGCATCGGCAGTGCGCCGGGCGAACCCTCGCCGTCCCACGCGGCGTGCCACGCGCTGCGCAGCTGGCGCGCGGGTTTGCCGGTGCGGCTGCGCGAACGGACGGTGTCGCGGCTGCGCGCTTCGACCATCTTGGCGCGGAAGATTTCGCTGGTCTCGGCCTCGGGGGTCGCCAGCCAGACGCTGCCGGTCCACGCCCCTTGCGCGCCCGCAGCCATCATCGCCGCCATTTGCCCGCCGGTCATGATCCCGCCCGCGGCGAGTACCGGGGTGGCATAGCCCCCTGCTGCCAGCGCGCGAACCACCTCGGGCACCAGCACCAGCGTCGAAACCTCGCCGCAGTGCCCGCCCGCCTCGCCACCCTGCGCAACCACGATATCCACGCCTGCCGCCGCCTGGCGCAGCGCATGTTCGCGCGCGCCGACCAGCGCAGCGACCGGGATGCCGCGACGCTTGCCCTCTTCGATCATCGCCGGCGGAGCGATCCCCAGCGCGTTGGCGATCAGCCGGATCGGGTGACGAAACGCAACTTCCATCTGCGCCGCGCCGGTTTCGGGGGTGATCCCGTGGCGGTGGCGGACAACCGCCTCGTCAGCGGCGAGCGGCACCCCGTTGCTGGTCAACAGATCGGCCACGAATTCGCGGTGCGCGGGTGAAATCTGCGCCGCGCGCGCCTCGGGATCGCGCAAGCTGGCGACCCGTGGATCGACCGTTTCGGGCACCAGCACATCGACGCCATACGGTGCATCGCCGATATGCGCATCGATCCAGTCGAGTTCGCGATCGAGCTGCTCGGGGCTGAACGCGGCCGCCCCCAGCACCCCGAACCCGCCCGCCCTGCTCACCGCCACTACCACATCTCGGCAATGGCTGAACGCAAACAGCGGGAACTCGCACCCGGTGAGGCGGCAGATGGCGTTGTTCATGGGCTCTCCTTTACGCGGCGTGATTCAGCTTTCGTAGTGCGCCGTCGTCTTGCTCGCCACCTCGTCCGCACTAACCCCCGGCGCACACTCCACCAACCGGAACGGAGACGCATGATCCGCGCGCTGGAACACGCACAGATCGGTGATCACCATGTCGATCGCGTTGCGCCCGGTCAGCGGCAGGGTGCAGGCGGGGATGAACTTGGGGCTACCGTCCTTGGCGGTGTGCTCCATTACCACGATGATCTTCTTGACCCCCGCGACCAGGTCCATTGCCCCGCCCATGCCCTTGATCATCTTGCCGGGGATCATCCAGTTGGCGATATCGCCGTTTTCGGCGACTTCCATCGCGCCCAGCACGGTCAGGTCGATGTGCCCGCCGCGGATCATCGCGAAGCTGGC
>JANMPV010000309.1:0-3861 GCA_031370045.1 Novosphingobium sp.
ACCAGCTGACCGACCTGTGGACCCGCACCAACGATCAGGACAAGTGGCTGACCGAGAACAACCAGCTTGGCGTGAACAGTCCGGGCTATACCCCGGGGCCGTATTCGCAGGATGCCGAAATGCTCGCCCAGCGCTTTACCGACTGGTATTGCGATACGGCCGAAGCGTACATCGCCGCCCATGTCGATTGATCCGCCCTCCGGCGTCAGGCCGGAAACCCTCGCAGTGTCGTTTGGCTACGATCCGCAAAGCGCATCGGGATCGGTCAAGGCCCCGATCTACATGACCTCGACCTTCGTCTCTCCGTCGGCGCAGCACGCCAAGGACGTCCACGAGGCCTATTTCGCGGGGACCGGGCCGCAGGCCGGGCAGAGCAACCACATCTATTCGCGGCTCGGCCATCCCGGGCTCGACATCCTCGAGGCCCGGCTGGCGGCGATCGACGGGGCCGAGGCTGGCGCGGCATTCTGCAGCGGCATGGCCGCGCATTCCTCGATCGCGCTCGCCTATCTCCGACCCGGCGACAGCGTGATCCACGGCCGTCCGATCTATGGCGGGGTGGACATGCTCTACAACACGATCATGCCGCGCTTTGGCAGCCACGCTGCGGCCTATCTCGATGGCACCGACGAGGCAGACGTTCGCGCAGCGGCAGCAGCGGCAATCGCCAAGGGTCCGCTCAAGCTGATTATCGCCGAAACCCCGGCCAATCCAACCGCGGCAATCGTCGATCTGGCGCTGATGGTGCGGGTCGCCGATGACGTCGGCGAGCAGCAGGGCCACCGCCCACTGGTGGTGGTCGATAATACGCTGCTCGGACCGTTTGCGCAGCGCCCGATCGAGCTGGGCGTGGATCTGTGCATGACCTCACTGACCAAATATTGCGGCGGGCACAGCGATCTGCTGGCGGGCGGGATCACCGGGCGGCGCGAGTTGATCGAGGGCTTGCGAATGCTGCGGACCAGCTGGGGCAACCATCTCGATCCCTATACCTCGTGGCTGGTCTTGCGCAGCCTTGAATCGGTCCATGTGCGGACCGAGCGAGCAATGACCAACGCGCGCGGCGTGGCGGAATTCCTCCGCGATCATCCCAAGGTGGCGGGCGTGACTTATCTGGGCTTCCTGCCCGAAGGGAGCCGCGGTCGCGAGGTCTATGACCGCCAGTGCAAGGCCGCCGGATCGACCTTTTCGTTCCACCTCTACGGCGGCGAGGCCGAGGCGTTCCGGATGCTCGACCGGCTGCGGCTGATGAAGCTGGCGGTCAGCCTGGGCGGATCGGAAACGCTGATCTGTCATTCGGCCAGCACCACGCATTATGCGGTTTCACCCGAAGTGCGGCTGGCCGGGGGAATCACCGATGGCACAGTGCGTCTCTCGGTGGGGCTTGAACACGTCGACGATCTGATCGCGGATCTCGCCCAGGCATTGGACGCGGTGTGATGAAACTGAACTTTGCCGGGATCGACCTGTGCGCGGTGGGCGGCACGCGAACTGCGCCAGATGCCCGCTATGACGTGGTCGTGGTCGGCGCGGGGCGCAGCGGAACAGCGGCCGCCATCGCTGCTTCCAAGGCAGGTTCCTCGGTCCTGCTGGTCGACGAAAACCCCGTCTCCGGCGCGCTGATGGGCAACGATGTACCGCTGTATTTCGGCGGGCGGATGACCGCCGCCACGCAGAACAGCGAACGCATGCTCGAGGCGATTTTCATGAGCGCCCCCGCCCTGGAAGAGGCGATGGAGGCCGGGGTCGAGGTGCTGCTCGGGACCAGCGCCTGGGGGGTTTATCGCAATGGTCCGGGCGTTTCGAGCCTGCCCGAACAAGTCGTCGGCCTGGCCGATGCGACGCGTTCGTGGCTGGTCGGGTTCGGGCAGATCGTGCTGGCCACCGGTGCGCGCGATCTGGCGCTGGCGTTCCCCGGCTGGAACCAGCCTGGGGTGATGGGCGCGGCCGCGCTGCGGATGCTGCTGACCCGCTATGACGCGTTTGCCGGACGCCGCCTCGTGGTGCTGGGATCGCACGATCTGGCGCTGGAGACCGCGCTGCTCGCCCAGCAACACGGCCTGGAAGTGGCCGCGCTGGTCGAGGTCCGCGATGCACCGCAAGGTTCCGCCGAACTGGTCGCGCGCGTAAATTCTGCGGGGATTGCGATCCGCTGCGGCCAGACTGTCGCTTGTGCCACAGGCGGGATCGAAGGGGTCGAAGCGGCCACGCTTACTTCGGGAGAGGTAATCGCCTGCGATACCATCTGCGTCGCGGTCGGCCTAGTGCCATCGATCGAGCTGGTCGATGCGATGCACGGCCCGCGCGCGCTCGATCCCGCGCGCGGCGGTTATATTCCCGGCGGCGAAGCCGCGGTGTCCGCCGTCGGCAGCTGTGCCGGGCTTGCCGACACCGGCTTTGATCATATCGAATACCGGATGGACTGGATGCGCGCGCTCTCCGCAGTCAGCGCACCCGAAACGATCGTCTGCCAGTGCGAGGAAGTGACCCGGGCCGACCTGATCGGGGTGCAGCCGCCCAACTATCTCGCCCGCCCCGCGCCGATGTGCGCCCGCTCGCTCGAAACGCTGCTTGGCGATGGACCGCCCAATCCGGACCAGATCAAGCGGCTGACCCGCGCCGGAATGGGCGTGTGCCAGGGCCGCCGCTGCCGCGATCAGGTGGCGATGTTGCTGGCGATGGAGGCGGACCTGCCGTTCGGCACGATCCCGCTCGCCACCCACCGCGCGCCCGTCCGCCCGCTGCCGCTCAAGATCATCGCCGATTGGCATGAAAATCCGGCGATGACCGCGGCATGGGACGTCTGGTTCGGCATTCCGACCCAGTGGGTGCCGGTTCAGGATATCGGAACCGAGCACGAAGATGAGCACCGCCAGATGCTTTACACCGGGATGTACGAATGAGCGGGGCCGAGGTCGTTATCGTCGGCGGCGGCGTGACCGGGCTGAGCGCCGGCTGGTGGCTCGCGCGGTCGGGCGTCAAGGTGACCGTGCTCGACAAGGGCATCGTCGGCTGGGAAGCATCGGGCCGCAATGGTGGCGGAGCATCGCACTATCAAAGCCCGCTGTTCGATGAAGAGCATCGCCTGTGGCCGCAAATGGACGAGCTGCTGGGCTATCCCACCGAGCACCAGAAAGACCGCATCCTGATCGCGATGACCGAGCGCCAGTGGGACCAATACCGCTTCGTCGCCGAACGCCACAAACGGCTGGGCCATCCGGTCGACGTGCTCGACGTCAAGCAGGTTCAGGACGCCGTGCCGCTGGCGGGCGACACTTGCTTTGGCGGGGTGCACTACCGGTTTGGCGGACACGCCAACCCGCAGCGCACCGCGCAGGCCTATGCCTGGGCCTTGCAGGATCTTGGCGGCACGATCATCCAGCACAACGCAGTCACCGGCTTTGAAACCGCGGGCGGCAAGGTGACCGCAGTCAAGACCGGGACGGCCCGCCATGGGTGCGATAGCGTGGTGGTCGCCGCGGGGCCGCAAACCGCCGGGCTGATGGCGCAACTGGGGATCGCTGTTCCGCTCGCCAATGCGCGGGCGGAAATGATCATCACCGAACCCGCCCCGATGATGCCGATCGGCGGGGTCGACGGCAACAAGCTGTATGGCCGCCAGACCATGCGCGGCAATCTTGCCTATGGCGGCGGGCCGCATGAGTGGATCGAGGTGGGCGAGCTGGGGCCGACCGCGCGCCCTTCGACACCCCTGATGCGCAACCTGGCCTCGCGGCTTGCCGAAATGCTGCCAAAGGCCGCGCACCTCAACGTGATCCGCAGTTGGGCCGGGGTGATCGAAAACTCGCCCGACGGTCGCCCGATCATCGATCGGCTGACCAGCCCGGACAATGTCGTGGT
>JANMPV010000350.1:0-2989 GCA_031370045.1 Novosphingobium sp.
ATTCTTCACCGGGATCGCCAGTTCACGGATTACATTGCCCGACGCGTTGATCACCACGTGGCGCAGCTCGTTGGGGTTCATTCCGTCGTAGGTGATCGCATGGTACTCGCCGGTTGCGGGGTCATAATGCGGGTGCGCGGTGAGCGAGCCATCGAGCGTACCGCCGAAGTTGCTGTATTCCTGAGCCTCGAGCGCATGATCGAAGCCGACCGGATAGCTGCCCGCCTCGACCAGCGCCATCGGTCGCCCGGCGATCCCCATGACGTTGGTGTTGACCGTGTCCCGCGTCCCCCGGCGCGGTCCGGGAGCGGCGGCGGGGCCGCCCTGGCGCTCGACTTCCTGCGAGCGGACCCAGCGGTTGCGATATTCTGCCTTCCCGTTTTTGAGCCGCAGCGCGTGGACCATCCCGTCGCCGACGAACCAGTGATAGCCCGCTGGATCGGGCGCGTAAGGGTTGGGGCCGGTGCGCATGTAGCTGCCATCAATCGCGGCGGGGATTGTGCCATCGATGCGCAAGTCCGTGAGCGTCAACTCCCCGTCCATCGGGCGATGGATGCCCGACAGGAACGGGTGGTCGTGTTCGGCCTTCATCCGGCTTCGATTGAACCCGGCGACGGCCTCGATGCCCTTGCCGACCGTTCCGACAATCGCGTCCTTGAATGAGGTTGCCATGACGACTCGCCTTCCCTAGCTATGTTGACGGTGTTACTATTGCGGGCAAAGATAACAGTGTCAACATCGCAAATTGCCGAACGACGCTATCACCACGGCGACTTGCGCGCAGCGCTGCTTGCCGAGGGTCTGCGACTGGTCGAATCGTCGGGTGCCGATGCGATTTCGCTGCGCGAGGTGGCTCGCGCCACCGGGGTCAGCGCCACTTCGGTGTATCGGCACTTCCCCGACAAGCGCGCCCTCATGACGGCTCTGGCGCAGGAAGGGGTGCGTCGCTTGGGCGAGGCACAACGCAGAGCCGCCGATGCTGCGGGAACCGGAACGGCAGCATTTTCCGCGACAGGCGTGGCCTACGTCCACTTTGCTCTTGCCAACCCAGGCCTGTTCCGCCTGACCTTTACGTATCCCGGAATCGATGTCGGCGACCCGACCAGCGACGCGGCGGCCAGCCTGCTCCACGATCATGCGCTGGATATGGCCCACGGGGATGCCCGGCAGGCGCGGATCGTGGCGCTGCGGGCGTGGGCGCTGGTTCACGGACTGGCGCTGCTGATGCTCGACGGCCGGGTGCCGCCGAGCGATGCGCTGATCGATGCCGCAATCGGCTCGGTGGTGATCGGCGACGGGTAGCCCTGCCCTTGAGCCTTGCGGAAAGTTTCCCGATAGGACGCGGATGACCGAACTCGACACGCTGTATCTCGACACGACCGAATGGTTCTCGAGCCACGCCCTGCGGATCGCGCTGGCGATTGCCATCGGCGCGCTGCTCGTGCTGCTGTTCACCGGGATCAAAGGACTGCTACTGCGTGGAGCAGCGCGGCTGGGCGGAGACGGATCATGGCCCGCGCTGATCGGATCGGTCATCCGCCGCACCCGGCTATGGTTCCTGGTCGCGCTCGCCGCTCGGCTGGTCAAAGGCTATGCCAACGCGCCCGAGGTGGTCGCACAGACGATCTCGTTCGTGTTCGTGATCGCCGCGACATTTCAGGCGGCGGTCTGGATCCGAACCTTTGCGCTGGGCCTGATCGAGCACCGCGCGGGCCACAATGGCGAGGATTCGAGCCTGACCAGCGCGTTGGCGATCATCCGCTTGCTGGTGAGTTTCGCGGTGTTCGCGATCGCCACGATCTTCGTGCTCGACAACCTGGGGGTCAACGTCACCGGCCTCGTCGCGGGGCTGGGCGTGGGCGGGATCGCCATCGGCCTGGCCGCACAGGGCATCTTCGGCGACCTGTTCGCGGCGCTCTCGATCCTGTTCGACAAGCCGTTCCGGGTCGGCGACACCATCGTTTACCAGGGCAAGGAAGGCCCTATCACCGGCACCGTCGAGCGGATCGGGCTCAAATCGACGCGGATTCGCGCGCTGACCGGCGAACTGCGGATCATCGCCAACGCCAAGCTGCTCGAACAAGAACTGACCAACATGGCCGGGCAGCGGTTTTTCCGGATGCAGATCGCGGTCGGCGTCGTCTATCACACCGCGCCCGAGCTGGCCGAAGCCATTCCCGCAATCATGCGCCAGGCGGTCGAAGCCGCCGGACAGACTTTCGTGCGCGCCAACTTCGCCGCATTCGGGCCGAGCTCGCTCGATTACCAGCTGCTGTTCGAGGCCGAAGTCGGCGACTTGCCCGAAGCCAAAGCCGCCTATCAGGTGGTCGCGCTGGGCCTACTGCGCGCGTTCAGGGCGCACGGGATCGCTTTCGCCTATCCCACCCAGACCACTTACACCGCCGCTCCCGACGGATCACTGATCATGCCCTATGCCGGGCCGCCCGCATCGTCGGGCAATAGCAAGGATGCGTCGCCGTAACTGTAGAAGCGGTATTCGGCGGCGATGGCATGGGCATAGGCGCTGTGCATCGTCTCCAGCCCCATCAGTGCCGAGACCAGCATGAACAGCGTCGAACGCGGCAGGTGGAAGTTGGTCATCAGGCCGTCGATGGCGCGAAAACGATAGCCCGGCGTGATGAAGATCGCGGTGTCGCCCGCGAACGGTTGTATCAAACCATCTTCGCCAGTGGCGCTTTCGAGCAGGCGCAAGCTGGTGGTGCCGACCGCTATCAACCGTCCCCCGCTGGCCCTCGCGGCATTAAGCCGGGCGGCGGTGGCGGCGTCGATCCGGCCCCATTCGGCGTGCATCGCATGGGCTTCGGTGTCGTCGGCCTTGACCGGCAGGAATGTCCCCGCGCCGACATGCAGAGTCAGCGTTTCGCGCGCGATGCCCGCAGCGTCGAGTGCTTCGAGCAACTCTGGGGTGAAGTGCAAGGCGGCGGTGGGTGCGGCGACCGCGCCATCCTCGCGCGCGAAAATCGTCTGG
>JANMPV010000355.1:0-5477 GCA_031370045.1 Novosphingobium sp.
GCGAACCGCCCGACCGGATCCTGGACGAGCTGACGGAAGAACCCTTCGAGCACTGCGGCGACGATCAGTATCAGCACCACCCCGCTCATCACCAGCGCGGCGCGGCGACCCGCGACGGCGGCCGCATCGAGCAACGCGGCCTCGCCGGGAAACGCGAGTGCACGCCCGACGTGGATCCCCGCCGCGCCCGCCAGCAGGATCGCGAACAGTTCGGTGGTGCCGTGGACCATCAGCCATGCGACCAGATCGGGCAGCAGCCCGGCGCGGTTGAACAGCCACAGCAGCGCCCCCAGCCCGGCCATGTTGTGGACCAGCAGCAAGATCGAGGGCAGCGCGAACGCGAACCCCAGCGCGAACGCGAGAATCGCGACCTGGGCATTGTTGCTGAACAGCGCGGCGGCGAATACCGCCAGCCCGTTCTGCCCGTCATCGCCATACAACGTGCCGCGCAGGGTCGCCGCGTCGGTGCCGGGGCGGCGGGCATCGGCCAGGCTTTCGGGCAGCAGCGCGCCGTACCATTCGGGGTCGTGCGCCACCAGCAGCCAGCCGACCGCCACCCCCGCCAGCATCATCGCCAGAGCAATCGCGATATCGGGAGCGATGCCGCGTACCGCGCGCCCCCAGTCGCCGCCCAGGAATCGCCGGAGCCAGCCCCACAAGCCGACGCGCGGGCCATAGACGAGGAACCACGCGCGCTGGGTCAGGCTTTCGAGATAGGCCAGTGTGCCCGCATCGAGCGAAGTCTCGCGGGCGATCGCCAGGCTTGAGGCGACGGTGCGGTACAACACCGGCAGCGCGAGAATGTCCTCGTCTGACAGTCGCGACAGGCGCCCTTTTTCCATCCGCACAACGATCGCTTCCAGCCGCTTCCAGTCGCCCTCGCGCTCAAGCCGGAAGCGATCCGAACGCAGCGCCGCCTGTTCGACCGCGAGCACCGGTTCGGGCATTTTGCCCCGCCAGCGTGCCAGGCGATTCACCCAATCCCCCCGTTGCGCTTGAGCGTCAGATAGGCGTCGAGCAGGCGGGTGCCGATCTCGCGCCACGGGGCCTCGACGATATCGACTCCCAGCCGTCGCAGCCGGACGAGGACCAGCGCGCGCTGGCGGGCGAGCGCGTCGGCGGCGACCGCGACCCCGATCGCCTGAACGCTGGCGGGCTCGCGCGTGGTCAGGTCCTCCAGCTCTTCATCGCGCAGCACCACGAACAGCACGCGGTGGCGCGCCACCAGCCGGGCGACGCTTTCGATCATCAGTTCGGCCCCGGTCGGATCGGTGAACTCGGCGAACAGCACAACCAAACTACGCCGCTGGAGCCGCGCCGCCAGGGTGGATAGGGCGAGCGTGAAGTTGGCCTCCTCGGGACGATAATCGAGTTCGGCCGCTGCGCTGTGGAGGCGGTGGAACTGGCGGGTATCGACGATGAACGGGGTCGCCACCAGCACCCGCGCGGCAAACCCGAACAGCGCCACACGGTCGCCCGCTTTCAGTGCGACGAACGCGGTGGTCAGCGCGGCGGAGACCGCACGGTCGATCCGCGGCAGGCCCTCGACCGGCTCGCACATCGCCGCCCCGCAATCGAACGCGAACACGATTGGCAGGTTGCGCTCGGCCTCCATCTCCTTGGCCAGCAGGCGGACATGGCGGGCCGAGCTTTTCCAGTCGATCCGCCGCCGGTCCATCCCCGGCTGGTATTCGGCCAACGCCTCGAACTGCGACCCCTCGCCGCGGATGCGCCGCGCGATCAGCCCGAACTGGGCATCGCGCAGCAGCATCTGCAACGCCGGGCTGCGTGCCGGGGCAAGGTTGGGGCGGACGCGGACGCGATGGTCGAGCGTTTGGGTGCGCTGCCGCCAAGCCAGACCCAGCGGCCCCGGCCAGCGTAGCCACAGCGCGGTGACCGGAGCGGCCCCACGGCGGTTGGGGGTCAGCTCGGTGGTGCCCGACCAGCTTGCGCTCGCCGGATCATAGGCCAGCGGCAAGGTCACGCGGCCTCCCGCTGCGAGCCGCGGATCGAGCGCCAGCGCGGCCTCGGGCGCACCTGCGCCGCGCCGGCCGGCAAAATCGGCAAGCACGGTCAGCGTCAGTGGTTCGCCGATTTCTGCATCGCCCGGCGCGATCAGGCGGACATCGGCGGCGCGTCCGGCCAGCGCGGCGTCGGCAACCACCAGCGCCAGCACCGCCAGCCCCAGCAGCGGGGCCAGCACCCACGCCGCTTCGGCCATTGCCGCCAGCAGCAGCGCCAGCGGGGCAATCGCGAGCAGCAGCAGCGTGGCGCGGGTGGTGGGGGTGAAGGTCATCGGGCCGAGGTTGCGCGCGGGCATGCTTCGACAGGCTCAGCATGATCCTTCGACAGGCTCAGGATGAGCGGAAGTTGCGTCGGACTCAGGAAAAAGTCCGCTCGTGCTGAGCTTGTCGAAGCACGCCCGCCAAGGCCACTCCTCATCGCGGAGCCTCGGTGGCTTCGATCAGTACCCCGACAATAGCCTCGCCGCTGCGGCCTTCGATTTCGGCCGCAGGCGAGAGCAGCAGGCGGTGGCGCAGGACTGCGGGGGCGAGCGCCTTGACGTCGTCGGGCACCACATAGTCGCGCCCGTCGAGTGCGGCGCGGGCGCGCGCGGCCTGGGCAAGCAGTACCGCGGCGCGCGGGCTTGCGCCGCTCGAAAGCTCGGCGGTCTCACGCGTCGCGCGGATCAGGCGGACGATATAGTCGGAGACCGGCTCGGCCAGCGTAACCGCGCTGACCGCCGCCACCGCGCGCGCGATCCCCGCGCCATCGGTAACCGCGCCCAACCCCATCGCGGCCGGGCTCGGCGCACCCCCGCGCTCGCCATACAGCCGCACCACGCGCGCCTCTTCAGCGGCGCTGGGGTAATCGACCAGCAGCTTGAACAGGAACCGGTCGAGCTGGGCTTCGGGCAGCGGATAGACCCCCTGGCTCTCAATCGGGTTCTGCGTGGCGATCACGGTGAAACGGTCGGGCAGCGCGTGCGCCGCGCCGTCGAGCGTGACGCGGCGTTCCTGCATCGCCTCGAGCAGCGCGGCCTGCGTTTTGGGCGGGGTGCGGTTGATCTCGTCGGCCAGCAGCAGCTCGCAGAAGATCGGGCCGCGGGTGAGCGTGAACGCGCTGGTCGAGAAGTTGAACAGGTTGGAGCCGAGGATATCGCCGGGCATCAGATCGGGGGTGAACTGGATCCGCCCGAAGTGCAGCCCGAGCGCGGTGGCCAGGCTTTGCGCGAGGAACGTCTTGGCGGTGCCGGGCGGGCCTTCGAGCAGGATGTGGCCGCGTGCAAACAGCGCGATCAGCAGATGCTCGACCACCTCCGTCTGGCCCACGATCGCTTTGCGGACCTCGCCGCGGATCGCCTCGGCCAGCGCGCGCACATCGTCGAGAGTGGCGTCATCCAGGGTGGCGGGTTCGGTCATCGGGTAAGCCCTTTTTCGATGGTCTGGAGCGCCGCTGCGTGGCGGACAAGGTCGGCGGGCTTGCGCGCTGCGGCCAGCGCGGCAGCTTCGGAAGTGAACGTGGCACCGGTCAGCCCGCGCCGGGCCTGGGCAGCGTCGATCGCGGCGGGATCGCTTCCCGGCGGCAGCCCGAGCGCGCGCAAGGTGCGCTGCGCGACCAGCGCTGCATAAGGCGCGCCGAGCAGGCGGATGCGCCCGGCGCGGCGGATCAGCCCGGCGCTGTTCTCGACCAGCGCGGTCTTGCCATAAGCGTCCGCGCGCCCGGCGATACGCGGCGGGCCGAACCGGATGAAGCTGCGCCACGCCACCGCCAGCGCGGCCAGCAACAGCGCCAGCGTCGCAGCCAGGAACGGCGGGGTGAATGCCAGCGTCAGCAGGTTGCGCGCCCGCCCCAGGCCGTTGAGGGTGACGTCGAAGATCACTGGGCCCTTGTCGCCATCGCGCACCCGGCGCAGCAGCGCGAGCGCATTGAGTGCGACCACCTTGCGCGCCAGCCCGCGATTGTCGAGTAGATCGGGCTCGGCGACAATCACCAGCGGAAACAGATCGGCGTCGGGCTTGTCGGAAGGGGCCCAGCCCGACCAGTGGTCCAGCGCGGGATAGCTGCCGCTGTCATTGAGATAGGCGACCAACGTCGAATCGCGCGAACCGGTGACGAGCGGGATCGCTGCCTCGTCGGCGATTGTCAGCGCCTGCATCGCGTTGCCCTTGCCCAGCGCGACGTTTTGCCCGGCCTCGCCGAAGTCGGCTCGCGCCACCGCGCCAAGCTCGACATCGAGACCCTTGCCCAGCGATCCGGTCCAGAGCGCCCGGCGCGTGCCCGCCAGCGTCACCCAACCGGGCTTGGCGGCATTGCCAGCCGCAGGAAGTTGGACCCACTTGGGCATCACGATGAGCGTCGGCCCCACATAACGATGCGCCTCGACGATCCGCGCCACTTCGGCGCCATCGGCATCGTGCGGAGGGGTCAGCACCAGCAGGCCGGGATCGTCGAGCCTGGCGGGATCGCGCGAGCGGACCACCTCCGCTCCGGTGCTTTCGAGCAGCGCGGCCAGCCCTGCATAGCCTGTCAGCCCCTTGGACAGCGCGTGCGCCCCGCCATCGTTGCCGCCCCCGGTCAGCCCCGCGCCGATTGCATAGAGCAGCACCACGAAGGCGATCGCCCCCACCGCCACCAGCCCCAGCGCGGCGCGCGGGGTGAAGGCCGAGCTGCCGCTCATCCGGCGTTACGCAAGTCAGCGAGCGCGAAATCGGCATAGGCCTCGCGCGCCCGGTGCCAGTCTCCCGCGCCCGCGCCGCGCAAGCCGAACAGGCTGCGCTCGACGACCTGGGCGATTGTGCCGAAGGCGTTGCGGGCGCGCTCGGGCAAGCCGCGCAAAGCACCGATCTCGCGCGATGTGCTGGCGGGCGAGAGCCAGCCGGGACGCACCGCAGCGATCTGGCCGACGCTGCGCTGGAGCAGGAGGTGCGCGGCCTCGCCGTATCGACCCGCAGCGGCGAGCCGGTCGGCATCCTCGAGCAAAGTCAGCGCGGCGGCGCGATCGGGCGCCCATTCTGCGGTTGGCTCGGCCTTGGCCGCGCTGCGCTTGGCCAGCAGCGGCGCGATCAGCAGGGTCCATGCCAGCCACACCGCGCCAACCCCTGCGAGCGCGATCAGCGTCCACATCAGCCAGCGCCAGTCCATCCCCATCAGCTCGCCCAGCGGACGCAGCAGGCGTTCGAGGAACCGGCCGACCGCGAGCAGCCAGTCGGGGGTGACTTGCGGCGGCGGCGGCGCAACCGGAGCGAACTGGATCGACGAATCGGCGCGCAGCACAGTCCACGCAGCGGAATCGCGCGCGGCGGCTTCGGACCCGGCTATGACCCCCGCACTCACCTCCGACACGTCGCACGCGCCACGCGACGAAGCAAGCAGGCGTCCTAGTTATGCAGTCGGCACCAGCCCGCACCCCCCCCCCGCCACCCGTCAGGTTACTCACGGGGGGGGGCGGGGGGGGGAGCGGGCTGGTGCCGAAC
>JANMPV010000362.1:0-7052 GCA_031370045.1 Novosphingobium sp.
ATGACGCTGGTGATCGAAATCTTCGTGTATCCCGATGCCTGGCCCACGCACCTGAGCTGGGCCGCAATCCTGCTTCTCGTGGTTGCTCGCGGAGGCGGGAAGTGGTCTATTGATCGGACCCTGAGACTGGAGCGAGAGACCTGATCTTCTGTCGCGCGCACCATTGGAAACAGGAGCGGTGACAGTGACGCACGCCCTGCATCTCGCCGCCACCTATCGTCGGCGGGTGGATGCATCGCTTGTTCGCATCTGGGAGAATGTGTTCGACTGGGAGCACCTCGCGCATCTCCACGATGGCAGCTTTTCCGAATGCACGTTGATCGACAGCGGCTCGTGGGGGTGGCGCGTCAATCTGACGACGGTGGATGCGCCGACCGCGCAGATCATCGAGCTGCGCGCCGACCGGGCAAGCGGTCGCTATACTTCCACGACCCTGGACGGGGCCGGCGCGGGTACCGAAATCCGCGTTGCATTGGTTTCGGTCGAACCCGATCGGGTCGATGTCACGGTGGAGTTCCATATTCCCGAGCCTCGCCCCGAGCGGCTCAAGGCGCTGGGTGCGGCCTATGTCGCCGCCTACGCCCGATTGTGGGACGAGGACGAGACGATGATGCAGCAGCGTGAGCGGGCTCTGTCGCAGCGAAGAACGCCTGATCGCACCGCTCCGCCGCTCGATCTTGGAGACGAACGCGCGGTTCGCGCCGCGCTGCCGATGGCGTTCCAGTTTGGCGGCGCGCCGTTCCGCCTGGTCGATTTGGCGAGCGAGATCATGGCGCATTCAGCGATCTGTCCGCACTGGCTCGGGCCGCTCGATCAAGCGCCGGTGGTGGATGGCGAAATCCGCTGTCCGTGGCACGGCTATCGCTTCGCCGTGGCGAGCGGCGCTTGCCGCGCACACCCCGCACTGACCCTCGCCCCTGCACCCGTTATCGAGTCGATCGGCGGACGCATTGTGGCCCGGTGGGGCTAGGGCATGAGCGACATCGTGTCTCGCCTGCACGACCGGTTCCTCGGGCTGGGATCACAATACGGGGTCGATCCGGTGGTGTTCGGTGCGATCTATGTCGGCGCGATACCGTTCTTCCTGCTGGCGATAGCCTGGCTGGTGCGGCGCCTGCGCGCTGGCCGGTCGATCGTGGTCCCGGTCCTATGTGCGGGGTTCTGCTTCGTTTCGGCGTATATGTATCTGGCAGTGGTCGGGCATGACATTCCGCTTTGGGTGTGGGCAATCCTCAGCTTGTTGATCGCCTATGGCGCGGTCTCGACCATCCGGGATGTCCGCAAACGATCGCGCCAATGACTTAGCGCCAATGACTTAACGCCAGTGATTTAGCGTCGGCGGCTTAGCGGATATGCGGATAGCGGTCCCCGAGCCGCTTGTGCAGGCCCATCGCCCAGCGGATTCCGACGGTGAAGTATATCCAGTTCGCCTTCCATTCGCCCCATGCAGCGACGCGCCGATCCGAGGTCAGGATCACCCGGTTGAGCAGCCTGACCCGACCATAACGCGCCAGCTTTACGCACAGATCGGCTTCCTCCATCACGCTCATGCCCGGATCGCAGCCGCCGGCGGCGAGAAAATCGGCGCGGCGAAAGAACATCGCGTGATCGCCAAACAGCAGCCGCACGCCCTTGAGGAACAGGTGCGGGCGCAGCAGCAACGGGGCGTACCAGGTCTTGATCCAGTTGTGGAACGAGGTCACCCAGCGCACTTTGTCGGGGCCGCTTAGCAGTGGGGTGAACCCGGCGAGCGCAATTTTGGGATCGGCCATCGTGCGGCGGATCACCGCAATCATGTCGTCGGGCGGTTGGGTATCGGCATGGAGCACGCAGACGATCGGGCTGGCGACCGCGTCCACCGCGCGATTGATCTGGCGCGAGCGGCCCTGCTCATGGTGCTCGATTACGGTGAAGCCGAGTTCGCGCGCGATTGCCGCGGTGCCGTCTGTGCTGCCGCCGTCCACCACGAGCACCTCGTCGGGCGGCGGATCGAGTGCGGCGAGCAGGCGCGCGAGGCGTGGCAAGGTGCTCGCCTCGTCGAGCGTAGGGATGACGATGGCGACTGCGTCGGTCATGCGCGGAGCAATTCGGGCCAGCGGGCTAGGTCTTCGGGCCGATCGCAATCGGCCAGTTGGGGCAGCACCACAGGATCAATCCCGGCGGCGGCAAGCCGGGCTATCGTTTGGCTGAAAACGACATCGGTGCCCCAATCGATCTCATCGAAAACGCCCTCGACCGGCCGCACCAGCCCGAGCAGCCAATAGCCGCCATCCTGTGCGGGGCCAATCACCGCGTCGGCATGGCCCAGCGCATCGGCGGAATTGCGCAAGAGATCGGCTGTCAGATCGGGTGCGTCCGAACCGATGAACAGCGTGGGATAGGGCGGACCGGCGCGCGCCAGACGTTCGCCCAGATCGCCAGCACCCTGATCGACGATTGAGATTGCCCCCAGCCAGTCTGCGAACGCTTCCATCGGGGCGCCGGTGGCCCGCACTTCCAGCGCCAGCCCGGATTCAAGCACCGCCTGCACGGTCCGTTCGGTCAGCGTGCGATGCACCTGCGCCGCCCGCTCTGCGCCGATCGCGGGGATCAGCCGGGTCTTGGCTTTGCCCGGTTCGGGGTAGCGGGTGAACAGGACGACGCGCGGGTTCATTGCCATGCTCTAGGCGAACGTCCAGACTGGCGCCACGCAACACTGGCCCGATGCAACTTTGGCCGACCACACGGGTTCTCCAACGATGGCCATGAAGCGCGACCGGAAGCTCATGATCGCGGGAGGGGCGGCGCTCGGCCTCGCCGCGCTGGCGTTGTTTGCGGGCGAGAAAAAGCGCCCGCTGCGCAAAGCCACGCAGGCCGAGCCGGGACGCACCCTCACCAACCTTGCGCTTGGCGCGATGAGCATGGCGACGGTGGCGCTGGTCGAAGCGCCGCTGACCAAGCCGCTATCCGAACGTACGCAGAACAAGCGCAAAGGACTCGTCCAGGCGTTGCCCCTGCCAGCCTGGGCGCGCGATGCGGCGGCGGTGCTGCTGATGGATTACACCGTCTATCTGTGGCACGTCGCCACCCACAAGGTGCCGCTGCTGTGGCGGTTTCACTTGGTCCACCATGTCGATCTCGATCTCGATACGACCACCGCCTTGCGCTTCCATGCCGCCGATATGGCGATTTCCGCCCCCTATCGCGCCGCGCAGGTTGCGCTGATCGGGGTTTCGCCGCGCGCGCTCAAGCTCTGGCAGGGCTGGTTTTTCGCCTCGATCCTGTTCCACCACAGCAATCTCGCCTTGCCCCAATGGCTCGAGCGGGTGCTGGCCCGGTTCGTCACGACCCCGCGGATGCACGGGATCCATCACAGCGCGGTGCGCGATGAAACAGATTCCAACTGGTCGAGCGGCTTTGCGGTGTGGGATCACCTCCACGGCACCTTCCGGCTCGATGTGCCGCAGGACGAAGTCAGCATTGGCGTTCCGGCCTATCGCGCCGCCGATGAGTTAGGCGTCGCCGCCTCGCTCGCCATGCCATTCGGTCACGAACGCGATGCCTGGTCGCCAGCGGAAAGGAAGCCGACCGCGATACAGTAATCGATCAGCCGCTTGAGATAGGCCGCGCCGGTGGGCGGGCAGGCAAGCCCGGTTAACCCCCGAAAGCGCGTATCGTCGAACCGCGGATCGCGCTGAAAATAGCTGCTGTAGAGCCCCGCCACGCGCGCATAGAGGCGGCGTTCGAGCGGCGGAAGCGTGGCGACGTCGAAGTCCTGTGGCGCAACCAGCGTCGGCGCGTGGAACTGCGGATACGCGCCGATGGCCGCAGCGAACAGAGTCACCGGCACCGGCTGGGCCGAGACCAGGTGGTAACGCCCGCCGTTGGCCCGCGTCATGTTCTCCGCAAGCGCGACAATCCCGGCGGCGACGTGATCGATCGGCACGAAATCGATCGTCGCGCCCGCCGTCGCCTCCATGTGGCGCACGCGACCTTCGGCGAGCAGTTTGAACGCGGCGTAGATCGTATCGAACGTGCGGATCGTGCCGCTCCCCCATTCGCCGACCACCACGCTGGGCCGGGCAATGGCGTATGAAAGACCGCTCGCGGCGACCAGCGCCTCGCCCTGCGCCTTGCTGGCTTCATAGCCGTTGGCGAACCCGGCGGTGGGCAGCGGATCGTCCTCGGCAATCGGTCCGTCCTGCCTGCCGCAAACATAGGCGGTGCTGATGTGGAGCAGCGCCATGCTTCCACTGCGGGCGAGTTCGACGGCATTGGCAGCACCGCCAACGTTGGTGGCGCGATAGTCCTCGTCCTTCAGGTCGAACCGCGTCGTCGCGGCGCAGTGAACCAAAAGATCGTGGTTGGCGGCAATCGTGCTGGAAGCATCCAGCCCGAAGCCAGGCTGCGCAACGTCCCCATGAAATAGCGCGTGCAGCGTGGGCGCGTGCCCGTCGTTTCCGCGGACGTGCGGATTGCGGTGGACCAGCGCACTTACCCGGTGGCCGCGCGCAACCAGCCGCGCAGCCACATCGCCACCGATCAGTCCGCCCGCGCCGGTAACGAGAATCCGCATATTCCTTGCGAGCATGGTGCAACCAGCAAGGACGTGCAAACGTATCCACACCATGACCGAGCATTTCGACCTGATTGTTATCGGCGCAGGCTCAGCCGGGCTCACCGCAGCGGGCGGCGCGGCGCTGTTCGGGCTGAAGGTGGCGCTGATCGAGGCGGGCGCGATGGGCGGCGAGTGCCTCAACACCGGGTGCGTGCCTTCCAAGGCGCTGCTGGCGGCGGCCAAAGCTGCGCATGGCGCGCGGACCGGCGAGCGTCTGGGGGTCAGCGCGACGCCGCGCATCGACTGGTCCGGAGTCAGCGCCCACGTGGCGGGCGCGATCGCGGCCATCGCGCCGCACGATGCGCAAGCGCGGTTCGAGGCCATGGGTATCGAGGTGATTCGCGCGCCCGCCCGGATTATCGACCGCAAGACCGTGCTCGTCGGCGAGCGCCGCTTGACCGCACCGCGAATCGTCATCGCGACGGGTTCCAAGCCGGTCGTCCCGCCGATTGACGGGCTCAAAGACACGCCCTTTCTGACCAACGAGACGCTGTTCGGGCTCGAGGAGCTGCCCGATCACCTCGTCATCATCGGCGGCGGCGCGATCGGGGTGGAAATGGCGCAGGCCTTCCGCCGCCTCGGCTCGGCGGTGACGCTGATTGCGCGCAACAGATTGCTCACGCGCGACGATGCCGACGCCGCTGAACTCGTGACCGCACAGCTTCGCGAGGAAGGCGTCACGCTCGAATGCGGACGCGAGGTTGCACGCGTTTCGATGCAGGGGGCGGGGTTCTCGCTCGCGCTCTATGACGGGCGCGAGATTGCGGGAAGCCACCTGCTGGTCGCCGCCGGACGCCGTGCCAATGTAGATACGCTCGATCTGGACGTGGCCGGGGTGAAACTCGGCAAGGACGGGATCGAAGTGGATGCCCGCCGCCGCACCAGCAATCGGCGGATATATGCGATCGGCGATTGCCGCGCGGGGCCGCGCTTCACCCATGTCGCGGGTTACGAAGGCGCACTGGTCGGGCTCGAAATCGCGCTCGGCTGGCCCGGCAAAGTCGATTGGCGGGCGCTGCCGCATGTCACCTATTGCGACCCCGAACTCGCCCAGATCGGCCTGACCGAAGCCGATGTGCGCGAACGATACGGCAAGGCCGAGGTCACACGGGAGGATTTCAGCGACAACGATCGCGCCGTAACCGAAGGCGACACGCGCGGCTTTCTCAAGATCGTGCGCCACAAGCGCAAGGTTCTTGGCGTCACCATCGTCGGCGCGCGGGCCGGTGACCTGCTGCTGCCGTGGGCGCAGATCATCGCGGGCAAGGCCTTGGCGTTTGCGCTGGGCTCGGCCATCGTCGCCTATCCGACGCGGTCGGAGATATCGAAGGCGGGGGCATTTGCGGCTTATTCGCCGCTGGTGTTCGGCACGTGGCCTCGGCGCTGGGCGGCCACGGTGGCGAAATGGCGCAGGTGGCGGGCATGAGCCGCGCCAGGACCATGCCGACCGGGCCATCGCCATTTCGCGTCGCCGGGCCGCCATTGCCGCGCGCGAAATTCGCCGACCCGGATACGACAGCGGCTGGCGAAACGCGGGCGAGCGTGCCGTTCGTCAAGCTCGATACGTTGTGGTTCAACACCGGCACGCTGTGCAATCTGGCCTGCGCCAACTGCTATATCGAAAGTTCGCCGACCAACGATGCGCTGGTCTATCTGACCGCAGCGGAAGTCACCCGGTATCTCGACGAAATCGCGGACGGGGCATTCGCCACGCGCGAGATCGCCTTCACCGGCGGCGAACCGTTCATGAACCCCCAGATCATGGCGATGCTCGATCTGGCGCTGGCGCGCGGGCACGAGGTGCTGGTGCTAACCAACGCGATGAAGCCGATGCGGCGCCACGCAGCGGCGCTGCTCGCCTTGCGCGAAACGTATTGCGACAAGCTCACGCTGCGCGTCAGCCTCGATCATTACACCCAGCCAGTCCACGAAGCCGAGCGTGGCAGGCTGAGCTGGAATCCCGCGCTCGACGGGCTCAAGTGGCTGTCCGCCAACGACTTCTCGATCGCTGTCGCCGGGCGGCATCTGGCGCACGAGCCGGAACCCATCGCCCGCAGGGGCTATGCCGCGCTGTTCGCCAGCTACGGCATCGGCATCGACGCCCACGATCCAGCGCGGCTGGTGCTGTTTCCCGAAATGGATGCGACCGCCGACGTTGCCGAGATCACCACTGCGTGCTGGGGCATCCTTGGCAAATCCCCCGCCGATGTGATGTGCGCAACCAGCCGCATGGTCGTCCACCGCCGTGGCGAGGATCAGGCCCGCGTCGCAGCGTGCACGCTGATCCCCTACGACTCCGGTTTCGATATGGGCGCAACGCTGCGCGAAGCGTCAGTCCCGGTCGCGCTCAATCACCCCCACTGCGCGCGGTTCTGCGTTTTGGGAAACGCGAGTTGCGCGGGCTGATTGACCGGATTCAAGGTGCGCCTCGCTATTCCCCCACCGCCTCGATCCG
>JANMPV010000384.1:0-2116 GCA_031370045.1 Novosphingobium sp.
GCCAGCTCAAGACCGCCTCGGCGAAGAAAAGCCGCGCCGAGCTGGATCGGCTGGCCGAGGAAAAGCAGGCCGCGCTCGGGTGAGTCCGGCGGCGCGTTCGGCTGCGCTGGACAAGGCGCGGGGTCTGCTCGACGACAACCCCGCCACCGCGCTGGCCGCGATCCGGCCGCTGACCCGCGCCGATCCGCCCGATGCCGACGCCTGGCGAATGGCGGGGCGGTGCCTGCGTGCGCTGGGGCGTGATCCCGAAGCCGAGCAGGCCGAACTGGCGGCGATCGATGGCGCGGCCTACGATCCCGAACTCCAGCACGCCGCTCTGGCGCTGGCCGACAACCGTTTGGGTGAGGCTGAGCCTTTGCTCAAGGCGCGGCTCAAGGCGGTCCCGACCGACGTCGCCGCGATCCGCATGCTGGCCGAGCTGGCCGGGCGGATCGGACGTCACCGCGATGCCGAGAACTTGCTGCGCCGCGCGCTCGAGCTGGCTCCGCGGTTCCATGCGGCGCGTTCGAATCTGGCGACCGTGCTCCACCGCCAGAACCGCACCCCCGAAGCCTTGGCCGAACTCGACACGCTGATGGCGGCCGAGCCCGAACACCTGGGCCACGCCAACTTGCGCGCCGCCGCGCTGACCAAAGTCGGCGAATTCGACGACGCGCTGGCGCTGTACGAGACGGTGCTCGCGCGCCCGCCCGGCCATCCACGGGTGTGGATGAGCTACGGCCACGCACTCAAGACCGTGGGTCGCGCCGAGGACAGCGTCGCCGCCTATCGCCGCGCGATCGCCCTCGAGCCCAGCCTCGGCGAGGTGTGGTGGAGCCTCGCCAACCTCAAGACGGTGCGCTTCGACGCCGCAGACATCGCCGCGATGAGCAACGCGCTGAATGGCGCGGGCCTGGGCGAGGAGGATCGCTTTCATCTCCACTTCGCACTCGCCAAAGCGCTGGAGGATGCGGGCGATGCGGCTGCGGCGTTCGAGAATTACCGCGCCGCGAACCGCTTCCGCCGCGCGGCGCTGTCGTACGATGCCGCAGACACCAGCCGCGCGGTTGATCGCAGCATTGCCCTGTTTACGACCGATTTCGTTACCGGGCTGACGGGCGGCTGCGAGGCCCCCGACCCGGTGTTCATCGTCGGCCTGCCTCGCGCCGGATCGACGCTGATCGAGCAAATCCTTTCCAGCCACAGCCAGATCGAAGGGACGATGGAATTACCCGATATCCCCGCGATGATTGCGCGGCTGGCTGCGGATGGGCGTGGCCTTCCCGCTACAATCGCCACCCTATCGCGGGTCGAATGCCGCGCGCTGGGCGAGGAATACCTTTCCCGCACCCGCATCCAGCGCAAGACTGATCGTCCGCTGTTCATCGACAAGCTGCCCAACAACTGGGCCCACGTCGGCTTTATCAAGGCGATCCTGCCCCGCGCGAAGATCATCGACGCCCGCCGCCATCCGCTCGATTGCGGGGTCTCCAACTTCCGCCAGCATTTCGCTCGCGGGCAGGCGTTTTCCTATGATCTGGCGGACATCGGCGCCTACTATGCCGACTATGTCCGGCTGATGACGCACTTTGACGCGGTAATGCCCGGCGCGGTGACCCGCGTGTTTCACGAGGCGCTGGTGGCCGATCCCGAAGCGGAAGTGCGCAAATTGCTCGCCGCGTTCGGACTCCAGTTCGAGGAGGCGTGCCTGCGCTTTCACGAAAACACCCGCGCGGTGCGCACCGCCAGCAGCGAGCAGGTCCGCCGTCCGGTCAATCGCGACGGGATTGGCCAGTGGCGGCGCTACGTGGGCCAGCTTGACCCGCTCCGCTCCGCATTGGGGCAGTCGCTGGAATCCTATCCCTACCCCACCTGAGCGTGTCCTTCGGGCAACGCCCATCGGCCAAACTGCGCGCTTTGCAGAGCTCCATCTTGCATCGCAGCAAATTTGCGAGAGAACCGCTGCATCAAAAGATAAGTCGTGAGGGCAATCGATGACTTCGACCACGCTGAGCCGCAGAGCCATTCCCGTGCTTCTGGCCACCACCATGCTGGCCGCGCCACAAGCCGTTCTGGCCCAGGAAACCCCGCAGGTCGCAGCGGAAGAGACCGGCAACGACATCGTCGTCACCGCCAA
>JANMPV010000405.1:0-2250 GCA_031370045.1 Novosphingobium sp.
GTGGATATGAAGCAGCTCGACGGAAAGGTCGCTATCGTCACCGGGGCAGGCTCGGGTATCGGGTTGGGAATTGCCCAGGCGCTTGCCGCCGCCGGGGTCAAGGTCATGCTATGCGACATCGAGCAGGCCGCGCTCAACAAGGCTGTTGCCGGTCTCGCCGCGACCAACGCCGACGTCGCCGGAGTACGCGCCGACGTCAGCCTCAAGGCTGAACTGCAGGCGGCGGCGGACAAAACCATCGCGCGGTTCGGCAAAATCCACATCCTGATTAGCAACGCCGGGGTCGTCGGTGGCGGCGGATATGGCGAATGGACCGAGGCCAGCTGGCAATGGGCCTTGGGCGTAAACCTGATGAGCGTGGTGTGGGGCGTGGAGATATTCGGTCCGCTGATCGAGGCCCACGGCGAAGGCGGGCAGATCGTCTCGACCGCCTCGGTCGCCGGGCTGATCCCGCCCGCTACACCATCCTACACGGTGACCAAGTATGGGGTCGTCGGCTTCTCGGAAGGGCTGCGCATGGCGCTGGCGCCGCGGGGTATCGGCGTTTCGGTGCTGTGCCCCGGGTGGATCCGCACCCAGATCATGGACAGCAACCGCAATCTCCCGGGCCGCTTCGGGGTGATCGAGACGTTGGTCGAGGATCAGGGCGGGAGCGAGTTCGCCCAAATGGCGCGCGGCGCGGTGGAGCACGGGATCGACCCGCGCTATGTCGGCGAACTGGTCCGCGAAGGGATCGAAGAGGACTGGGACTACATCTTCACTGATACCGAGTTCGAGTCGGCGATCGTCGAGCGCTTCGCCAACATCAAGGCGGGGTTCGACCGGATTCGCGATCGGGTGCCGACGCGGTAACTCCACCGCGACGAGTGCGAGGCCGCGTTTTCCCCACGAATTGGCGCTGTTCGCTTGCCGCATCCTTAGATTTCCCGCAGTTTCCCCGGCATGATCCCCGCCATCTTCGGCCTCTCCGGCCCGACGCTGACAGCCGATGAGCGCGCGTTCTTCCGCGATGCCGATCCGGCGGGCTACATCCTGTTCGGGCGCAACGTCGTCGACCGCGCTCAAGTCCGCGCATTGACCGACAGCTTGCGAGAACTCCACGGGCGCGAGCGGACCTTCATCTGCATCGATCAGGAAGGCGGGCGGGTCGCGCGGATGAAGCCGCCGCAGTGGCTGGCGTTTCCTCCCGGCGAAGCGTTCGACACGCTTTACGACCTCGCCCCGATCAGTGCGATCGAGGCGGCGCGGGCCAATGCCGAGGCGCTCGGGCTCGACCTCGCCGAAGTCGGGATCAACGTCGATTGCCTGCCGCTGCTCGACGTTCGCCAGCCCGATGCCAACAACGTGATCGGCGACCGAGCGATGGGCTCGGAGCCGCTGCGCGTCGCCGCGCTGGGCCGTGCCACGCTCGATGGGCTGGCCCGCGCCGGGGTTGCCGGAACGATTAAGCACATGCCGGGTCACGGCCGGACCACGGTCGATACGCACAAGGCGATGCCCACTGTAACCGCCAGCGACGAGGAACTGGAAACCGATCTTGCGCCGTTCCGCGCGCTGAAGGACGCGGCCATCGGCATGACCGGGCATCTGCTGTTCACCGCATGGGACGCCGTCAATCCCGCGACCCTCTCGCCATTCGTCATCGGCGAGATCATTCGCAAGCGGATCGGCTTCTCCGGGCTCCTGCTGACCGACGATCTCGACATGGAAGCGTTGTCGGGCTCCGTCCCCGAACGTGCCGAGCGGGCGATCGTGGCGGGGTGTGATATCGCATTGAACTGCTGGGCGAAGATGGAAGACATGACCGGGATCGCCGAACGCCTGCCGACGATGCGCGCCGAGACGGCTGCCCGGCTCGACCGCGCGCTGGCGGTGACGACGGACTTTGCCGCGCCCGTCGAAATGGCGGCGCAGGCGGCATTGCTCGATACCCGCGACCGTCTGCTCGCACTGACGGCGCAAGCGTGACGAAAAGGGCCGCCCCCGCCGCCAGCCTGTTTGCTGGCGACGAGGCGTGGGACGGTCCGGCGACCAAACCGACGCACGATGCCGCGCTGTATCTGGAGCTCGACGACTGGGAAGGCCCGCTCGACCTGCTGCTCGACCTGGCGCGGCGCCAGAAAGTCGATCTGCGCGGTATTTCCATCCTGGCGCTGGCCGATCAGTACATCGGCTATGTCGAGCGCGCAGCGGCACTGCGGCTGGAACTGGCGTCCGATTATCTGGTGATGGCGGATTGGCTGGCATACC
>JANMPV010000422.1:0-5018 GCA_031370045.1 Novosphingobium sp.
ACCTGTTCGAGGAACGGGATCCGCGCGACCAGCCCGGCCCCGGTCTGGCCGAAATCGGCGTTGGGGCGGAACCGGTTGATCACCCGAACCGGCTCGCCGGTGCGCACGATCACCGCCTGCATCGTTTCGGGCACGACCATCAGGCTGCTGAACGCCACGACGATCGCAATCACCAGCGCGATCAGCGCGGGTTTGTTCTGGCGCAGGATCTCGTTCATGGCTTGGCCTCCCCAGAGACAGCCGCAGGAGCCGGGGGCTGGGTGCGCCTCAGTTCGGGCAGCGGCAGATAAGTCTGCACGCCTTGCGCCTCGACGATCGTCTTGTCGGTTTTGCTCAGCACGCGCTCCATGGTTTCGTAATACATCCGCTGGCGGGTGACCTGGGGGGCGAGCTTGTACTGCTCGTAAACCTTGTCGAACTCGGCTGCCTCGCCCTGCGCGCGCGCGGTCAGCTGCTGAGCCCAGGCTTGCGCCCGGTTGACGGCACTTTGTGCATCCTGCTGCGCCGCGGCAACTTCCTTGAACGCATCGACCACCTGCACCGGCGGATCGGCCTTCTTGATCTCGACGCCCTGTATCAGGATGCCCGAGCGATAGGCGTCGAGGATCGCCTGCATCCGCTCGCGCACCTTTTGCTCGACCTCGGCGCGGCCCGTACCCATTGCGTCGGTCAGGGTCATTTCGGAAATCGAAGCGCGCATCGCCGCCTCGGCGACTTCCTTGACGGTATCGTCGGGCTCGGCGAGCTGGAAGGTATAGAGCTTGAGGTCCTTGATGTTCCAGCGGACCAGATAGGACAGGTCGACCAGGTTCTGGTCGCCGGTCAACATCAGCTTTTCGGCCTCACCCTCGGGGATGGTGTCGCGGCGAATCGAAGTGACGTCGGTGATCGCCACGGACTGGAGCGGCCACGGCAGGGTCAGCGAAATGCCCGAATCGATCGTCCGGCTGTATTTGCCCAGGGTGGTGACGATGCCCTCTTCCTTGGGGCCAATCTGGTGGAAGCTGGAAACCACCAGCCACACCCCGGCAACCCCGGCGGCGATCAGCGGCAGCCAGCTTTTGCCATCGGGGCGGTCGGGCAGGCGGGGAAAGCCGCCACCGCTTCCTCCGCCACCGCGACGCTTGGCGTCGGTGCGTGAACGGAAGATGTCCTCGATACTGGCCGAGCGCCGGGGCGGTTCGCCGCCGTCGCCCGCCGGGGGCAGCCACGGGTTGCGCGGCCCGTCGCTGCGCGCGGGGTCAGCCTCGGGTTTGTCGCCTGGCGTCTCTGGGGTGCCGCCGGACGCGTCCGATCCGCCGCCCCACGGGTTCTTGCGGCCCGCCATCGCCAGGCCGATCGCGGCCCCACCAATCTTGGCACCCAATCGATGCCACCCGCCCTTGTCGTTCATGATTGCGAATATAGGGGGCGTCGATTTCAAAAAACAGTGTCGCGCCCGAAATTCCTCTGTAGGAGCCGCAGCCATGGCGGGCGACGAGGATAAGGCTACCGGAAAACTGGTCGAAGAGGCGCTTGCCGAGGCCGCCGGACCTCGTCTGCAATCGGTGCGGATCAGCGATGGCGTGGCCACGCTGGTGCTCGAGGTCCACGGCCTCGACCGGCTTGAGCGCGATCGCCTCGAGGTGGCGGCGCGCGATGCGCTGCGCCCGCTGAGCGCGGTGCGCGAAGTCCGCATTGCGATGACTGCGGACAAGCCCAAACGCCACGTGATCGCGGTCGGATCGGGCAAAGGCGGGGTTGGCAAATCGACGCTTTCGGCCAATCTGGCGATCGCGCTGATGCGTCAGGGGCGCAAGGTCGGGCTGGTCGATGCCGATATCTACGGGCCGTCTCAACCCCGTTTGATGGCCAACGAAGGCCAGCGGCCCGAGGCGCAGGGCAACAAGATGATCCCCGTGGCCAGCCCGTGGGGGGTGCCGCTGCTGTCGATGGGCCACCTCGTCCAGCCGGGGCAGGCAATCGCCTGGCGCGGGCCGATGGCGGCCAACGCAATGGGCCAGTTGCTCGATGCCGAATGGGGCAATGCCGATACGATCATCGTCGATCTCCCGCCCGGCACCGGCGACGTCCAGCTGACGATGATGCAAAAGCACAAGCCGACCGGCGCGGTGATCGTCTCGACCCCGCAAGACCTGGCGCTGATGGACGCCGCCCGCGCAATCGGCATGTTCGAGCAGGGCGACGTGCCGATCGTCGGCATGGTCGAGAACATGGCCGGCTATATCTGTCCGCATTGCGGCGAGGAGAGCGAGCCGTTCGGCCAGGGCGGGGCCGAGGCCGCGGCCAAAACGATGGGCTTGGCGTTCCTCGGGCGCATCGCGCTCGACCTGACGATCCGCCAGGACAGCGATGCCGGGCGGCCCCCCGCCGCCCATGACGGCCCGCAGGGCGAGGCATTCGCAGCAATCGCGCGGCGGGTGGCGACGTGGCTGGATAGCCAGAAGTAGCGGTGTTTCCGACCTCCCTCCGCTCCCTTCTCCAACCCCGCTCATCCCGAGCGAAGTCGAGGGACGTCGCGCAAAGGTCGAATTTGGCGGGCGGTGTCTCGACTTCGCTCGACATGAGCGGGGCGAGGTAAGCCTTCCTAATGCGCCCGACCCGGCCTCACACAACCCCGCTCATCCCGAGCGAAGTCGAGGGATATCGCGCAAGACGCGGACACAGCGCGACCTGTCTCGACTTCGCTCGACATGGGCGGGTGGGATAGCGGGCAAAATGCGTCTGACTCGGCGAGGACTTTTGATCGGGGCGCTCGCGGGGGGCGGACTGGTGGTCGGCTGGTCGCTTCTGCCCAGGCGATACGCGATGCCGCTCGATCCGGCGCCGGGCGAGACTGCCTACAACGCCTGGATCAAGATCGCACGCGACGGGGTGGTTTCGGTCGCGGTCCCGCAGTGCGAGATGGGGCAGGGGATCACCACCCTGATCCCGCAGATCGTCGCGGTCGAACTGGGCGCAGACTGGCGCCAGATCGCGGTCGAGCCTGCGGCGATCAGCCCGGCCTATGCCAATCCGGTGATTGCGGCACGCTGGGCCGCGGTGCGCAGCGGCTGGTTTTCAGGATTGGGCGACGATCCCGACGGGGTGCTGGCGCAGCGCTTTGCCGAAGGCCACGCACTGATGGTCACTGCCGACGGCACTTCGCTGGCTGCTTACGAAGCCCGGGCGCGCGAGGCGGCGGCGGCGGTGCGCAATCTCCTTGCGATGGCCGCTGCCGAACGCTGGAACGTGGGCTGGGAGGAATGCGAGGCGAAAGACGGCTTCATCGTTCACGGCAAGCAGCGCCTACGCTTTGCCGATCTGGCGATCGAGGCTGCGACATTCGATCCACCCGATCCCCCCGTGCTGCGTCTCGAATCCGCGCGCGAGCGGCCGGGCGAGGCGGCGACCGGGCTGATCACCGCGTTTCCGCGGCTCGATGCGCCGTCCAAGGTCGATGGCAGCTTCGCGTTTGCCGGTGATGTCCGCCTGCCCGGGCTGGTCTACGCCGCGATCGCCCACGGCCCGATCGGCGACAGCACGCTGCAAGGGTTTGACAAGGTCGCGACGCGCGGAATCACCGGGCTGGTGGGCGTGGTCAAAAACGCGCGCTGGCTCGCCGCAGTTGCCAGCGACTGGTGGGCCGCCGACCGCGCGCTCCAGGCGATGCGCCCGCGCTGGCATGTCGAGTCGGGGGCAGCGGACAGCGGGCGGATTGCCGCCGCGCTGGATGCTGCATTGCGCCTGGGCGAGGCCGAGCGGCTGGTCGAGGCGGGCGATCCCGACACCGTGATCGGTCGCCCGGCGACGCTGGTGGTGCGTTATGAGGTGGCCCCCGCGCTCCACGCCACGCTCGAAACCTCGACCGCGACCGCGCGGTTGACCAATGGGCGGCTCGAACTGTGGCTCGCCAGCCAGGCGCCCGAACAGGCGCGCGGCGCGGTCGCCAAGGCGCTGGGTCTCTCGGCGCGCGACGTCGTACTTTACCCGCTGGCGGCGGGCGGATCATTCGATCGGCGGCTCGAGCACGAGGTGGCCGTAGAAGCGGCGAGCATTGCGCGCAGCGTCGGCCGTCCTGTCCAACTGATCTATTCGCGCCAGCAGGAGGCGCTGCGCGGCTGGCCGCGCGCGCCCGCTGCGGCAGTGCTCGCGGCCAAACTGGTCCCCGGTGGCGAGATCGTGGCGTGGCGGACGCGGATCGCGGTTCCGGCAACCAACCGCGAATTCGCCGCGCGGCTGTTCGATCACGCTACTGCGCTTGAGGCCCTCTCGGCCAGCGCGGGAGCAGCCGATCCGCTGGCGACCGAGGGTGCGGCCCCGCCCTATTCTATCCCGCATCTGGCGATCGACCGTGTGTCTGTCGATCTTGCCCTGCCCACCGCCCGTCTGCGCGGCAACGCCCATGGCTACACCGCGTTCTTTACCGAAAGTTTCATCGACGAACTGGCTCACAAGGCCCGGCGCGAGCCGCTGTCGTACCGGATCGAGATGCTCGGCAGCGACGTCCGCCTCGCCGCCTGCCTGACCGCGGTGGCGCGGCTCGGAGAGTGGGGCGGGGGGATCGAGCAAAGCGGGCAGGGCCTCGCCTGCCACCGGATGGACGACATTGCCGCGCCCGGGATCGGTGCCAATGCAGGCGGGGGCCGGATCGCGGTGATCGCCACCGCGCGCCGCGACGAACGCGGGGTGCGCGTCGACAAAATTGCCGCGGTCGCCGATATCGGGCGGATTGTGAACCTCGATATCGCGCGCCAGCAGATCGAGGGCGGACTGATTTTCGGTCTGGGGCTGGCGATGGGCGCGGCGGGCAGCTACGCGCAGGGCGTGCCCGTGACCACGCGGTTGGCGGGGCTGGGGCTGCCCTATCTGGGCGATACGCCGGAGATCAGGGTGGACTTCATCGACAGCGAGGCGCCGCCGTTCGATCCGGGCGAGCTGGGCACCGTGGTGGTCGCCCCGGCGATTGCCAATGCGCTGTTCTCCGCCACCGGAGTGCGCTTCCGCCGCCTGCCGTTGCTGAGCGAGGACGTGTGATG
>JANMPV010000425.1:0-13835 GCA_031370045.1 Novosphingobium sp.
TGGCGGGCACCGCTGCAGCCAACGCGGCGGGCAGCTTTGACATTAATTCGGGCACCAAGCTCTATGATATGTCTGGTGAAAAGATCGGCAAGGTTACGCAAGTCATGGCCGATGCCCAGGGCCGGGTGAAGGCGATGGTGGTCAAAGTGGATGATACCACCGCCACCCTCCCTGCCGCCAACTTTGCTGCCAACGGCGACGTGCTGGTGACAGCAATGTCCGAAGCGCAGATTGTCGCTGCGGGCGAAAAGCAGGCCAGTGGCAGCGCAGCAGGTTCGTCGCGCACCAGCGCTAGTGCTGCTGGCAATAGCTCGACCAAGTAACCCAAGACCCTAAATAGGAGCCAAACTCCCGCCTCCCGCCCCGAATGGCTTCTATTGCGCCCGGACCTTTACGTAAGGTCCGGGCGCTTTTTGCTGCCACTCGGAGAAGTCATTTGATTGCCACTCGTGCAGCGGTTGACTATGCGCAATCGCGTGCGCCCGTAGCTCAGCAGGATAGAGCATCAGATTCCTAATCTGGGGGCCGGTGGTTCGAATCCACTCGGGCGCACCACTTTTCGGTGACTTACGCTGAGAGCGACTTTCGCACTGAAATTGTTGGAAAATCGTGCCGGGCGCGTTTCTGACGCGCACAAAGAATAACTAACAGGAAAAACGTCGAAATCCGCGTTGCGCCTATTGTTTTGTGTGATACAAACAATGCCGCGCAACGGGATAAAACAAAAAAAGGTCGCGCGCCCCTGCGAAGCGGTTTGTTGGACCAATTTCGGAGGGCGTGCCGTGCTCGAGCGGATCCTTGATATATTCCTGGGGATTTTCGCGCGGATAACCGAGAGGTTTGCGCCGTGGTACCGCTTGCCATTTTCACTGGCTTTGCCGAGTCTGGCGGGTGTCCGCATCAACATGCGCACGCGCAATCTCTATGATTGCGAAACCGCGCCGCACCCTGCGCCGCCCCGGCCTGAGGACCTCATCCACGCCCGCACCGCCGACGGTAGCTACAACGATCTGGGCCAGCCGGGGATGGGCATGTGCGGGGCGCGCTTCGGGCGCAACTTTCCGATCCACAACACCTTTGGGCTGGAAGGCGAGGCGCTGCTCAATCCCAGCCCGCGCGAAATTTCGAACAAGTTGCTCGCGCGTGACACGTTCGTGCCTGTCCCGCACCTCAACCTGCTGGTCGCTGCGTGGCTGCAGTTCATGGTCCATGACTGGATGGTCCACGCGCCGTCGCCCAAGGACAATCCGCATAAACTAGCCCTCGGCGAAGACGACGACTGGTATGAAAACCCGATGTCGATCCTGCGGAGCGAGCCCGACACGGTCGGGGCCGGGGACGCGGGACGTCCAGCGACTTACACCAATACCGAGACGCACTGGTGGGATGGCTCGCAAATCTATGGCTCCTCGCTCGATCGGCAACGCCTGGTGCGAACCGATCCAACCACTGGCAAGCTGCTCGAAGACGGCAAAATCTATCTGTCGCCCAGCGGTAACCTGCCGATCATCCGGCCCGAAAACGATGTCGGCGACGCCACCGGGGCCAAGTTCGCGCAGCAGGAACTGGCCGGGGTCAACGCCAACTGGTGGATCGGCACCTCGTTTCTCCACACGCTGTTTGCGCGCGAGCACAACACCATCGTCGAGCGCCTGCACGGCGAATTTCCCGCCGCCCAAGGTGAATGGCTGTTCCAGAAGGCGCGGCTCGTCAACGCCGCGGTAATGGCCAAAATCCACACCACCGAATGGACCCCGGCCTTGATGAATTCGGTAACTGGCCGTTTCATCATGCGGACCAACTGGTGGGGTGTGGCGGGCGAACGCTTTTGGAAGAGCTTTGGCCGGGTCAGCGAAAGCGAGATCATTTCAGGAATCCTGGGCTCGGCTCCCAATCATCACGCCGCGCCGTTTGCGATGACCGAGGAGTTCGTCGCCTGCTATCGCATGCATTCGCTGATCCCCGACGAGTTCTCGTTCCGCCGCCATGCAGACGACGCCGAAATTCTGGCCACCGACATGGCCGGCGTGTCGCACGGCAATGCATCGGGCATCTACGCCAAGGTCGGGTTCGACGACGTCTGCTATTCGCTGGGCACAAGCCACCCCGGCGCGCTCGTGCTGCACAACTTCCCCAACTTCCTGCGCAAGCTGCCCGAAGACCCGGTCAAGGGCATCTTCAGCGATCTGGGGGCGATCGACATCCTGCGCGATCGTGAGCGGGGGATCCCGCGCTATTGCGAATTCCGCCGCCTATTGGGCATGAAGGCGCCGCGCTCGTTCGCCCAGATGACCGCGAACCCAAAGTGGCAGGAAGAACTCGCAGCGATCTATCCGACGGTCGAGGACGTCGACATGCTGATCGGCACGCTCGCCGAATCCGATGGCGGAACCCCCGAAGGTTTCGGATTCTCCGACACCGTGTTCCGGGTGTTCGTCCTGATGGCTTCGCGCCGGCTCAAGAGCGACCGCTTTTACACCACCGATTTCACCCCCGAAGTCTACACCCAGGCAGGCTTCGAATGGGTCGCCGACGCCACCATGGCGGCAGTCCTCACGCGCCACTGCCCGGCGATCCGCCCGCATTTCGCCGACGCGCGTAACGCGTTCTTCCCGTGGACCCGGGGCGGGGACGCCTGAGCATGGGCCGGCTGCACATCCCCGGCCTGATCGACGTGGTTCGCGAAAGCTCCGCGGCCAGGATCGATGCCATCGCCCGCGACCCCCGCTTCGACCGCGAGTATCGCGCGCAAGGTCCGCTGCTCAACCGGATGATCGTGCGCAACTTGCGCGGCGCACTGGCGCTCGATGGTGTGCCGCTGCCGCCGGTCGCGCCGCACGGGGGCGAGCGCCCGCTGCCCGCCCAGGCCGCGCTCGCGGCACGGCTGGATGCGGCGGCGGAGGCGGGCCCATCGGCGAGCGATCTTGTCGCGCTGGCAAACTACGTCCGCGGTGAGGGCCGCGAGGCCGATGCCGGGATGCTGGTGCAGCGGGTTACGGGCGCGCTGTTCGATCCCGATTACCGCGCCGATCCGCAGAGCTGGTCCGACGCGAAGGTCCTGGCCGCGGCACCATCGACGCTCAATCCGCTGCGCCGGATGGCGTGGACGATCACGGGGCGGATCGGCAAGGCGCGGCGGCGGCTCGCTGCAAAAGTCGGCAACGACCCTTCCGCGCTCCACGGAACCGGGGTGGCGATCCACAATCTCGAAGCAGCCCTGCGCAAATTGCGTGCGCTCTACGCCGATCCGGAAGACCGCGCGCGGCTTACTCCGCAAGCTGCCACCGGCACCGCGTTGACCGCGCCGCGCCAGGTTCTTCGCCAGCCGGTTTCGGCCACGCAGCTCGATGGCGCGAACCTCGCCCGCTCGACGTTGATCGTGCTCCAGCTGGAACAGGCCAACGCCCGCGATCCCGGTTACGACACCGCGTTCATGTCGGGAAACTGGGCCGAATGCCCGGCGCGGCGTTGGGTGCCGACGCTGCTCTCGGCAGTCTGGGCAAAGGCGACGGAGGCCGCGCCATGACCGATCGCACGATGTTCACGCCGCTCGCATTCCGCAACCTCACGGTCAAGAACCGGATTTTCCGCTCGAGCATCTCGGGCCGGTTCGACAACGAGGACGGTTCACCGACCCAAACCCGGATCAACTGGGAATCGAAGTTTGCCGCGGGCGGGGTCGGGGCGATCATCACTTCGTATGTGCCGGTGGCGATGGAAGGCAGGATCATTGCCGGTTATGCGACGATCCATCGCGACGCCTGGATCCCGTTGTGGTCCAAAGTGGGCGAAGCGGTGCACGAACACGGCGCCAAGTTTATCGTCCAGCTCAGCCATTCGGGTCGCCAGCTCGATGTGCCCGGCATCCACAACAAGAACCGGATCGCGCTGAGTTCGACCAGTCGGACCGAGCCGATCAATGGCATCCGCTGCCGCGCGATGGACAAGGCCGAGATCGCCCACGTCATCCAATGCTTCGCCGATGGCGCCTGGCGCGCGCGCGAAGCGGGGCTCGACGGGGTCGAGCTGCATTCCGCAAACGGCTATCTGTTCTCGCAATTTCTCAGTTCGGGGATCAACGACCGCACCGATGAATATGGCGGCAGCCTGCAAAACCGGGCGCGGTTCCTGCTCGAAGTGATCGCCGCGATCCGCGACCGGGTCGGATCGAAGTTCCATCTTCAGGTCAAGCTTGGCGGGGTCGATCACAACAACGTCATGCCGTGGGAGAAGAAGGGCAACGTGCTGTCCGACGCGGTCCAGATCGCGCAGTGGTCGGAGGCCGCAGGGGCCGATGCGATCCACGTGTCGAGCGGATCGAGCTTTCCGCATCCGCTCAATCCGCCGGGCGACTTCCCGCTCGATGTGTTGGCGACCACGTATGACACGATGATTTCTTCGTCGGGGGCAGGGATGCGCAACTTCCTGTTGTTCCGCTATCCGCTGCTCCGGCCGATTTTCCACTGGCTCTGGTTCCGGCTCAAGAAGGGCCATCCGATCGAGGGGATCAGCCTTGAGGAAGCTCGCGCGATCAAGCACGCGGTGTCGATCCCGGTGCTCGTCACCGGCGGCTTTCAGACCGCCTCGGTGATCGAGAAGGCGATAACCGACGGCATCTGCGACGGGGTGACGATCGCGCGTTCGCTGATCGCGAACAACGATCTGGTCGAGCAATGGCGCGCGGGCAAAGAGCGGCCCGATCGCCCGTGCACATATTGCAACAAGTGCCTCGCCAACGCCCCCAAGAACCCGCTCGGTTGCTACGAGCAGTCGCGCTATCCCGATTACGAGACGATGATCGAAACGATCATGTCGATCTATTCGACCCACCCCGATCTGAGGATTCCCCCCGCACAGGGACTTGTGACCCAATGACCGATGCGACCCTGAGCCGTGGCTTCATGATCGACAGGGCGAGCCGGGCGGCGGCGCGCTATCGCTCGTTATTCGGGGTGGTGCGGCTGCTTGAGGCGGCGATGGCGGTGGCGATGATCGTCTCGCCGCGCGGCGTCGCCCGGCTGCTGGGTGCGTCCGATAGCTTTGGCGCGGCAGGAGAATCCGTATGGGTCCGGATCGCGGGAGTGATCTTGCTGATCATGCTTGCGCTGTTTTCCACCGGACGGACGTTTCCGTCGAGCGCCAAGCTGACCAACCTGTTGGGGATTGTCGGCCAGATCGTGCTCGGGGGGGCGTTGATGGCGGGTGGCGGGCGGTTGCTGTGGGTCGGAGCCGGGTTTGCCATCGCCGGCATCCTGCTGGGGCTGCGCTATGTCGGCTTGTTCAAGGCGGAAGTGATGAGCCGGCCCTGAGCGGGGCCGGGGAGGGAGTTTGAGGGCCATGGCCGACGGATTTATCGGGACCTTATGGCGCAAGCGCTGGGTCAAACTGACGCTGGGCATCGTCGCGGTGCTCGCGCTGGTGGCGATCTCGATCTTCCGCCAGGCCTCGAAGATCGACGCCCCGGTGGCCTATGCCAGCGATTCCGAGCACTTCAAATACGGCTCGATCAGCAGCGATGTGGGAGGCATTCCCTATTGGATCTGGCTGACGATGCCCGAAGTCTGCCGCGCCGAGCTTCCCGGCGGCTACGCATCGCTGGGGGTGATTACCGAGCCGGGGCGGCGCACGCCGATCGGCTTTTCGGTGCGCCGCGTCGGGTTTGTCGATCAGGTTGGCCCCAACTGCGCGCTGTGCCATTCGACCACGGTCCGCGACGCGCCCCGATCGGAACCGCAAATCTATCTCGCCGCGCCCGCGCAGCAGCTCGATCTGATGGGATACTTCCGGTTCCTGTTCGCGTGTGGGCGCAGCGATAGTTTCACCAAGCCCAACGTCCTTGCCGCGATCGAGCGGCACAAGGAGCTCAGCCTGTTCGAACGCCTGATCTACGGAATGGCGGTGCCGCAAGTGAAGAAGGCGCTGGTCACGGGCGGCGGCCAGTTCGATTCGATCGTAGTCGGGCGGCCACCATGGGGGCCGGGCCGGGTCGATACCTTCAATCCCTACAAGGTCCTGGTCTTCCACGACGATATGACCAAGGACCACAGTATCGGCACCGCGGACTTCATGTCGATCTGGAACCAGCAAAGCCGCGAGGGGCTGTGGCTCCACTGGGACGGCAACAACGATTCGATCGACGAACGCAACCTCTCGGCCTCGATCGGCGCGGGGGCGACGCCGCTGACGCTCAGCAACGATCTCAACCTCGACGGGGTTAACCGCATCCGCGACTGGATCATGAACCTTGCGCCGCCGCGCTACCCCTACCCCATCGATCTCGCCACCGCGCAAGCCGGTCGCGCGGTCTACGCGGCACAGTGCGCGCAATGCCATGAGGAAGGCCGCCCCGATTATGGCGCGGTGATCCCGGTGCGCTATCTCCAGACCGACCCCGAGCGCCAGATGGCGTTCGATACCAGGATGGCGGGCAAGATGAACACGATCGGCAAGGGCAAGCCGTGGGCGTTCAACCGCTTCCGCACGACCGAGGGCTATGCCAGCCATCCGCTCGACGGGATCTGGCTGCGCGGTCCGTATCTCCACAACGGGTCGGTGGCGACGCTGCGCGAATTGCTCGACCCGCCGGCCCAGCGGCGCGCGGTATTCTATCGCGGCGACGACGTGTTCGATCAGCAGAAGGTCGGCTTCGTATCCGACGTGCCGCAGCGTGGCGCGCGGCGGTTTTATCGCTTCGACACGCACGACCGCGGCAACGGTAATGGCGGGCACCTTTATGGCGTGGCGCTTTCGCCAGGCGAAAAGGACGCGCTGGTCGAATACCTGAAGACGATGTGAGGAGGGAGCGATGAGCGACGCACGCAAGATGTTCCGCATCATCGTCCTGCTCGGCGTGGCGGTGAACTGGGCCTTCGGGATCTGGGCGACCGTGATCGATCCGCACGGACTGCTCAAGGCGTTCGGCCTCGGCGACCAGGCGAACGTGATCTGGCTTTACAACTATTCGGTCCTGCTGATGATCCTCAGCCTGTTTTATATCCCCGCGGCTTTCAACCCGTTCCGCTACAAATGGAACGCCTGGCTGCTGATCGCCGGGCGGCTGGTTCCGGCGAGCACTTTTCTGCTCGGCTACCTGATGGGCTTCATGCCGCGCGGCATCCTGCAATTGTGCGCGGGGGACACGCTGTTCGGGGTGCTCGAACTGATTACGCTGGTGATCCTGCTGCGCGAGGGTCCGCGGCCGGGCGACCTGGCACGGTGAACTGGCGCCGCCTCGCTCGCGTCGGGCTGGGGGCGGTCGCGCTGGCGATCGCCGGGGGTCCGCTGGTTTATGACCGGCTGTTCCCCCCGGCGACGGCGTTTGCAGACGATCTCGATCACTTCAAATATGGCTCGGTCGGGGTCGAGGCGGCCGCGGGCGTGCCATACGAGATCTGGCGCGCGCTGCCCCGTGTCTGCGCCGGCCGGAGCGACGCCCGCGAGGCCTATTCCGAGTTCGGGCTGATCTGGGAGCCGGGGCGGATGACCCCGGTGGGGATGCCGCTCGAGACCGCGATCGTGCCGCGCGTCGGGGTCAACTGCGCGCTGTGCCACGTCGGCCAGGTTGCAGGCCCCGGGGGCGCGACCCTGACGCTGGCGGGAGCGCCCAACACCCGCTTCGACTTGCAACGCTACCTAAGCTTTCTGTTCGCCTGCGCGCGCGGTCCGAATTTTACCGCCGACCGGATCATCGCGGCCAACGCGGCCGAGGGCGGGGATCTCGGGCCGGTCCAGCGCGAACTCTATCGTCGGCTGATCATTCCGCAGACCCGCGCCGCATTGCTTCGGCAACACCGCGACCTTTCGTTCATGGCGGCGCAAACCGGGTGGGGGCCGGGCCGGGCAGCCGGGTTCCAGCCGGCCAAAGTCCAGGTCCTTCACCAGCCGTTCGACGGGACGCTCGACGTCGTCGATATCCCCGCGCTGTGGGCGATGGCGTCGCGCGACGGTCAGGCGCTGCACTGGGATGGCGCCAACACCAGCCTGCACGAGGTGGTCCTCAGTTCGGGGATCGGCAACGGCGCCTCGGCGGGCTCGCTCAACCGCCCGTATCTCGATCGCAACGAAAGCTGGGTGCGCACGCTGCGGCCGGCCCGCTATCCGTTTGCGATCGACCGCGAACTTGCAATGCAAGGCCGCGCGGTGTTCGCCCAAAGTTGCGCGCAATGCCACGCACCGGGCGGTGCCCGCACCGGCCAGGTGATCCCGGCGCGGATGCTCTGCACCGATCGCAACCGGCTCGACAGCATGACCCCCGAGACGGTCGATGGCTTCAACTCATCGACCGATTACGCCTGGCGCTATAGCCATTTTCGCAAGACCCGGGGCTATGTCGCGGTGCCGCTCGACGGGGTGTGGGCGCGCGCCCCCTATCTCCACAACGGTTCGGTGCGGACGCTCGCCCAGTTGCTGCTTCCACCCGAACGGCGCGCGGCCCGGTTCCGCCGCGGGACGCTGCATTACGATACTGTCGAGGTGGGCTTCGCCGATGCCGGGCCGGGGGTGCTCGACACCGCGCTGCCGGGCAATGCGGCGGTCGGGCACACGTGGGGCAGCGCGCTCGATCCGGGGCAGCGCAGCGCGCTGATCGAATATCTCAAGACGCTTTAGGCGGTCGGTTCGGCTGGCCGTGGGAGACACGCGATGAATGCAGAACCCGACGGTCTCCTCGTCAAGGTCCGTAACGACGGCGGGTTCGGCCTCGCCTCGGCCATCTCGGCGCTTCCCCAGGCCGAAGTGATCCGCGAATCGCGCGCCTCGTCGGATGTGCGGCTGGGGGCGACCGCGACCGGGCAGACGACCTGGTTGCGGACGCAGAACGACGATCGGCACCCGTGGGATCAGGCGCACGCCGTGGTCGCCGGGGGCATGGGCGCGGCCGCATCGGCGATCTCGGCCGAGCCCGACATGCTGGTATCGTGGGCGGCGATGTCCCCCGCCCCCGGTGCAAGCCATCAGAACGGCGGTGGCGGGCGCGCCGTGGGGCCGCATTTTGGCTGGCACCTCGATACCCAGTTCAGCGGCTTGCGCGATGCCCGCGCGGCGGTGTCTGCGCAGGACCAAAACCGGGTGCTGATTGCCCACCTCGATACCGGCTACGATCCGGCGCACCGCAGCATTCCGGCACACATGGAGACCGCCCGCGAACGCAACTTCACCGGCGAAGGCGCGGCCAATTCGGCGCGCGACGTGACCCCGGCCAACCCTCTGCCGATAACCAACCGCGGCCATGGCACCGCCACCCTGGCGCTGCTGGCGGGCGGCGATCCGGGGCCGCAACCGGGTCGCGCCCCCGGTCCGCTGGGCGGGGCGCCGCAATGCCGGGTGCTGCCGATCCGGGTCGGCGATTCGGTGGTGCAATTGCGCACCAGCACGATCGTCCAAGGCTTCGACTACGCCCGCATGCAAAACGCCGACGTCATTTCGATGAGCATGGGCGGGATCACCTCCGACGCGCTCGCCGAGGCGGTCAACGATTGTTACGAGGCCGGGGTGGTCATTGTCACCGCGGCGGGCAATTTCGTCGAGGGCGTCCCCAGCCCGCGCTCGATCGTTTACCCCGCGCGCCACCGCCGGGTCATCGCCGCGACCGGAGTGATGGCCAATGGCGCGCCTTACGACGACCTGGCGGCAGCGACGATGGCAGGGTGTCACGGCCCCGACAGCAACATGGCCTATGCGCTGGCGGGGTGGACGCCCAACACCTTTTGGGCACGGTTCGGGGCACCCAACATCCTCGACGAGGATGGCCAGGGCACCTCGGCGGCAACCCCGCAGGTGGCGGCCGCAGCGGCCTTGTGGATCGCCGCGCATAACCAGGTGCTCGCCGCGTATCCGCAACGCTGGATGCGCGGCGAGGCGGTGCGCCAGGCGTTGTTCCGCAGCGCGCGGCTGGTCACCGCGACAAGCGACGCCGCGCTCGTGCGCAAGAAGCTGGGCCGCGGCGCGCTCGATGCGTTGCGCGCGCTCGCCCAGGCACCGTTGCCGTTCACGCAACTGGTCAAGGCGCCCGTCGCCGACGCCAGCCGGTACATGATCAACCTTCTGATCGGCGTGGGCTCAGGCATCGCCGACACCGTTGCGGGGACCCGCACGCGGATGTTTGCGCTCGAAATGGCGCAGATCGCGCAACGCGATGCAAGCGTCGATGCCTGGCTGCGCGAACACGATGAAGGCGCTTTCGACATCGCCGACCGCAAGGAACTGCTGGCGCTGGTGCGCGATAGTGGCTTGGCTTCCGACACGCTCAGGGCCAAGTTGGGCGTTGCGCTCGACGGGCGCGACGGGCGTTCGGCGGGGCCGCGGTTCGTTGGTGCCGGTAGCAAGCCGACGCAGCCGACACCCGCTCCGAAACCGGGCTTCGAACCGCCCGTTCCGACCCGCAGGCGGTTACAGATCTTTGCGCTCGATCCCAGCCTGGGGGTTTCGCTGGCCACGTTCGAGAGCAAGATGGTGACGGTCGATGTGCGTTTCGAACCGCTCAAACCCGGGCCGATCGGCGAATACCTCGAAGTGATCGATGTCGATCCGGCGAGCGACCGGTTCTATCCGCCGGTCGATCTGGATCACCCCAGCCTGCTTATCTGCGACGGTCTGGCGCCTTCCGAAGGCCTGCCGCAGTTCCACCAGCAGATGGTCTATGCGGTGGCGATGCGAACGATCGCGTCGTTCGAGGATGCGCTGGGCCGTCCCGCGATCTGGGCTTCGCACAAGATCGGCGAGGGACGAGGCGTGAAGATCGTCCCGACCCCGCGGCTGCGGATCT
Source organism: Novosphingobium sp. (assembly GCA_031370045.1). Lineage (GTDB taxonomy): Bacteria > Pseudomonadota > Alphaproteobacteria > Sphingomonadales > Sphingomonadaceae > Novosphingobium. The sequence continues at coordinate 10,763 of JANMPV010000425.1, forward strand.
ATCCCCATGCCCTGCGCGCCCGCAACGCCTATTACAGCCCCGAAAAAGTCGCCCTGCTGTTTGGCTATTTCCCTTCGGTGGCGGCGCTCGGATCGGCGACGGCGGAAGGCACGCTGGTCTACAGCGCGCTATCCGCAGACATCGTCGCGCACGAAACCACCCATGCGCTGCTCGATGGATACACCCCGGGCTATCGCGAGATGTCCAACCCCGACGTCGGCGCCTTTCATGAGGCTTTCGCCGATGTCGTCGCGCTGCTCCAGCACTTCCAGTACGGCGATCTGGTCAAGCGCGAGATGATCGCGGCACGGGGCGAACTGGGCGCGGCTACTCTGCTCGGCGGGCTTGCCAAGCAGTTCGGCGAAGGCTCGGGCAATCGCGGCGCGCTGCGCGACTACCTGTCGACGAAGCCCGACTTCAGCTATCGCGACACGCTCGAAGTGCATGACCGCGGCAGCATCCTGGTTCGCACGATCTACCTCGTCCTGCTGTCGCTGTTCGAGCGCCGCGCCGCCGATCTGATCGCGCTGGCGACCGATGGCAGCGGGGTTCTGCGCGCTGGTGCGATCCGCCCCGAACTCGCCGAGCGCCTTGCGCGCGAAGCCACCCGGATCGCGCGCGACATGCTGCGGATGTGCATCCGCGCGATCGATTATTGTCCGCCGGTCGATATCACCTTCGGATCGTTTCTGCGCGCCCTGATCACCGCCGACAGCGAAGTGGTCGCGTCCGAGCGGTTGAGTTACCGAACCGCGTTCCTCGAACAGTTCCGCGCAGCCGATCTCCTCCCGACCAATCTCAAGACCGCTTCGGTCGAAACGTTGCGCTGGTCGTCGCCGCCCGCGGACCAGGCTTCACCGGCCTGGCTGGGCAGCGCCGTTGCGGGGTTCAACATCCATTGGCGCGAAAAACTCTCGCGTGAGACGATCTCCGAACGGGCGAGCCAGCGCAGCAAGGTGCTGCACGATGTGCTCAGCCGCGCGATCGCCGCCGACCCGTCGCTGTGCATCCCGCTCGGGCTGGAACCCGAACTGGCGCTCTACGACCGCAAGACCGGCGCGACGCGGCGATCCGCCGAGGGTACCGCTTTCGAAGTGCGCAACGTTCGCGCCGCGCGCCGACCGCGTTCGGATGGCACCATTCAGGAAGACATCATCGCGGTGATCGTCCAGCGCAAACCGGTGTTTATCGACGGCAGCTTCGTGTTCATGTTCCACGGCGGCTGCACCCTCGTGATCGATCCCGGCCACGCCCTCGATCCGCAGCGCCCGGCGCGCATCCGTTACGCCGTCTACAAGCGGCTGACCTCCCAGGACCGCCTCGACAACGAGATCGCCTATCGCACCGGCTCGTTCGCGAGCGCGGCCAAAGCGCTCTATTTCGACGATCAATGGAACCATGGCGAGCCGTTCGCCGCGCTCCATGCCGATCGCGGGGAGGCCGAATGATGCCTAAAATCACCCTGCGGCTCTACTGCCACGGCCTTGGCGACTGCCACTTGCTCAAGTTCGAAGCCGACGCGGGCGCACCGTTCTGGATGCTGATCGATTGCGGCATCCACAGCTCTACCAAGGGCGGCAAAGCGCTGGTCCGCGAGGTGGTCGAAGATATCCGCTCGTGCACAGATCGGCTCGATGTGGTGGTCGGCACGCACGAACATTGGGATCACAACTCCGGTTTTATCCAGGCGCAGGATCTGTTCGAAAATTTCGAAGTCGGCGAGGTGTGGCTCGCATGGACCGAAAATCCGGCCGATGACCAGGCGAAAGCGCTCGACAAATACAAGGGCGATGCGCTGGCCGCGGTGCGTGGCGCGGCCGCAGCGTTGGCGCTCGACGAGGGCTTGTCTGGCGCGGCCGAGCGCCTGGGATCGTTGCTCGGCTTCGTGTTCGGCGCGACGGGCGATATCAGCCGCACCGCCCGCGAAAACCTGCGCGCGCTCTCGCCAGTGGTCCGCTATCTCGAACCCGGCCAGTTCGCGCCCTTGCCCGCTGGGCTCGACGATTTTCGGGTCTACGTGCTCGCGCCGTCGCGCAATCCCAAGCTGTTCGGGATGGTCGATTCGGCAAGCGAGACGTATTCCATGGGGCCGCAATGGAGCGGGTTGGTCGGTGGGCTGACCAATGGCTTGGCGATCAGGGAAGGCGTCTTGTCGCCTTCTTCGGACCCGCTTGCGCCGTTCGATTCGGCGGTGGGGATAAAGCTTTCCGATTTGCTCGAAGGCGAGGTGGTTTATGCACCCGACGATCTCGACGCGCGTTTCTTCGCCGAGCATTACACCGGCCCGAACCCCGCCGCGTCCGCAACATCCACCGCTGCAAAACTAAAGGCCGCGAAGGACGATCAATCGTGGCGGCGGATCGACAGCGACTGGCTGGGCGCATCGTCCGAATTGGCGCTCCAGCTTGACAGCCGGACCAACAACACCAGCCTGGTCTTGGCGATCGAGACCGTCGCAACGGGCAAAGTGCTGTTGTTCGCGGCTGACGCCCAAGTCGGGAACTGGAAGGGCTGGAGCGAGGCGAAGTTCAAATTGCTGGCCGGGCAGGAGAAACCCGTGGAGGTCGCCGACCTGCTCGCTCGTACGGTGTTCTACAAGGTCGGGCACCACGGCAGCCGCAACGCCACCCGCGGGCCCGGCGGGCTGGAAGCGATGTCCGCGGACGATCTGATCGCCTTTATCCCCACCGACCAGGTTATGGCCAAAAAGGTCGGCTGGTCCGATATCCCTGCGCGCGCCCTGCTCGAGCATCTGGGCGAAAAGACCAAAGGCCGGATCGTCATGTCCGACAGCGGGTGGATCCAGAGCGGGGGAGCGCGGCCGCAAGGAACCAATGCGGCATGGTTCGGCGGGATCGAGGTCGGCCTGAGTAAAGTCGACCCCAAGCGCGGACTCTACGTCGAACTGACGTTCTGAAGCACGCTATTCGTTCAGCCCGATCGTTCAAGCGGCTTCGCGCAATGCGACCAGCGCTTGTTCAACGCGATCGGCCAAGTCCAGGCTGGGCCAGACTTTCAACCCGGCTTCGAGTGCGCGGGCGTGTTCTCCCAGTTCCGCTTCCCCAAACATGCC
>JANMPV010000429.1:0-3334 GCA_031370045.1 Novosphingobium sp.
GGGCTGTCGCTGCTGTATGTCGCGGCGGCGGGGCTTGGGTGGTTTGCGGCGGTGTTCCTCGGGATCAAGGCCGCGGTGCTGGCGATCGTCGCGCAGGCGCTGATCCGGGTCGGCGGGCGGGCGCTGGGGACGCGCTTCAAGCTGGTGGTGGCGGCGCTGGCGTTCGTGGCGCTGAGCTTGCTGCATGCGCCGTTCCCGCTGGTGATTCTTGTCGCCGGGGCGACGGGTGCGTTGGTCCACACTTGGCGGCCCAGATGGCTGGGCAAGCTCAAGCCCCCTCCGCCCGAAATCGCCCCCGCCTCGCGACGCCGCGTCGCGGCGGCAACGCTCGCCACCATCGCGGTGTGGCTGGCGATCTGGGCCGCGCCGATGGCGCTGATCGCGCTGACGCTGGGCACCGGGCACGTGCTGTGGGATATCGGCGCGTTCTTTTCCAAGCTTGCGGTGGTCACCTTCGGCGGGGCTTACGCGGTGCTGGCGTACATGGCGCAGCAGGCCGTCGAAAATCTCCACTGGCTGGGGGTGGGCGAGATGGCCGACGGGTTGGGTCTGGCCGAATCGACCCCCGGGCCGCTGATCATGGTCACGCAATTTGTGGGGTTCCTCGCCGCCTACCGCGATCCCACGCCGTTCACGCCGCTGGTTGCAGGCGTGCTCGGCGCGGGGCTGACCACCTGGGTGACGTTCGCGCCATGCTTCCTGTGGATCTTCGCCTGCGCGCCGTGGATGGACCGGCTCGAGCGGGTGCCGCGGCTCCAGGCGGCGCTGGCGGCAATCACCGCGGCGGTCGTCGGCGTGATTGCCAACCTCGCGCTGTGGTTCGCGCTGCACGTGCTGTTCGCGCGGATGGGGGCGTCGGGACTGCCCGATCCGGCGAGCTTCGACTGGCGCGCAGGATTGATCACGGCACTGGCGGGGCTGCTGCTGTTCCGGTTCAAGTGGAGTGTGCTGCTGACGCTGGCGATCTGCGCCGCGCTGGGTCTCGGGCTAGCCCTGCTGCATCCGTGAGGCGAGCCAGCCGACCAGCCACAGGCGGATCGCGCTGGCGAGGCCGGGCGGAGTCGGGCTGGCGATCCGTTCGGAATCGATCCGCGCCACCAGCGCGTTGACCGGGACGCCTTCGCGCGCGGCGGCGGCACGCAGGATTTCCCAGAACAGCGGCTCGAGGCTGATCGAGGTCTTATGCCCGGCGATCTCGACCGAGTGTTTTCGGGGCGGATGGTAAGGGGTGGTCATGGTCGGGCTAGCATCGGGCGCGGGCTTCGAAGGGCTCAGCCCGAGCGGGCGTTGGCAAGAAATCCAATTCCAACATCCGCTCATCCTGAGTCTGTCGAAGGATCAATACATGTGCTGCCCGCCGTTGATGCTCAGCGTCGATCCGGTGACGAAGCCGCCGTTCTCCGAGCACAGAAAGTTGACCCCGCGGGCGATTTCACTGGCCTGGCCAAGCCGTCCGACCGGGATCTTGGCGACGATCTTTTCGAGCACCGGCGGTGGGACCGCAGCGACCATGTCGGTGTCGATATAGCCCGGCGCGATCGCGTTGACGGTCACCCCGAACTTGGCGCCTTCCTGCGCCAGCGCCTTGGTGAAGCCGTGGATGCCCGATTTGGCGGCGGCGTAGTTGACCTGGCCGTACTGGCCGGCCTGGCCGTTGATCGAGCCGATGTTGACGATCCGCCCCCAACCGCGCTCGCGCATCCCGCCAAAGGTTGCCTTGGCCATGTTGAAGCAGCCGCCGAGGTTGACCCGCATTACCTCGTGCCAGTCGTCATAGCTCATCTTGTGAAGCGTGCCGTCGCGGGTAATCCCGGCGTTGTTGACCACCACGTCGACCGGGCCGACTTCCTCGGCCACCCTCGCGCAGCCATCGAGGCAGGCCTGGTGATCGCCGACATCCCACCTGTAGGCGGGGATCCCGGTCTCATCGGTGAAGGCCTTGGCCTTGGCTTCGTTGCCCGCGTAGTTGGCGACTACGGTAAAGCCGTGGGCCTGAAGCCCGAGGCTGACAGCCTTGCCGATGCCGCGGGTGCCCCCGGTCACGATTGCCACACGGCCCATCAGTCAATCTCCCAAACGTTGTTATGCCGGGATGACGCTAGGGAATGCGAGGTGAGGGGGCAAGCAGGCGCGACGCGAAATCGCAGGTGCGCGCGCTTAGAAGCGGAACTGGGTTCCGACATAAACCGCCTGGCTATCCTGCGTGGCGTCGGTCAGCGGCGCGACGCGATCGCGCTCGGTCGAATAGCGGACTCCGGCGGTGACCGCCAGGTTGCGCGCGACGCGATAGCTGCCGCCGACATCGACCGAATAATCGCCTTGGCCTTCAAGGGTGCGCGGGGCGCGGCCCGGCTTGGCAGTCTCATCCAGCGCAACGCGCGGGGCGAAGCGCGGCGAGTCGCCTGTGCGGTTCTTGGCTTTGCCCGCCGCGAACGCAGCAAGATCGGGCATATCGAACTTCCTGATTTCGGGCGCGATGATCGCCTGAGTGAACTTGGGTGCGAACTTTGGCGCCAGCTTGGGCGCAAAGCTTTCATAGCCGCGTGCCACGCCCAAGTTAAACCCGCTGGGGGCGACCCGGATCGCGGCGATGCCCGGCTGCGAGGCGGCGGCGGCGAGCGCCTGGCGCACCGACACCGCGCGGGCGGTTTCGCTATCGACCCTCACCGCGACGGTTACCGCGCGGTTGGCGCGGCCGTCGCTGGCGGCCGGGGTGAACTTGAACAGCGGACTGTTGGCCAGGCGATTGATGCTGATTCGCGACGCCATCCGCGGATCGACCGAAGCGGGGGTGAACGAACCGATGCTGCCGCGAGCCGACAAGCTAACCGGGCGCGAATCGAATCCGCTCGAAAACGCGTTGCCGACTGCAGGGTGCATCAGCAGGCCGAAGGCAAACGCACTGGCGGCAAAAGCGCCCAGCGCCTGCCCCCCTGCCTTGCCCTGATGACCTTGCCTGCGCACAGTGTGCCCCTAATCCCGTCCCAGATCACTACCGCGACTCGCCGGGAAAGTTCCCTGCCGCGGTGACGTAGTTAGAACATAAGACTTTCGTTCGAAAAATCCAACCTTTCGCGCGCGTTCGCGGGTTTGGCTGCAACGTGTTGCCCAAGGTCCACAGACTCGCCCGCCGGTTCATTTCGCGTTCACCCCGGGTTGCGCCAGTTGTCGGCCCGATCCGCTTAGCGGCGAACGGGCTTGCCGCCCGCGCGCGTGCGATGATAGAGCGCCCTCGAAGCAAGAGGTCCGTGGCGCTGCGCCCCGGCCTTTCGCCGTTTACAGACAGGATTCTTGCGTGACCTCCAGCCGAATCTCAAACCGCACCTCAATCCGC
>JANMPV010000466.1:0-2359 GCA_031370045.1 Novosphingobium sp.
GCGAACAGCACCAGCGCGGCAAGCCCGGCCGATCCGATCGCATAGCCCTTGGTGACAGCCTTGGTGGTGTTGCCAACCGCATCGAGCGCATCGGTTTTCTTGCGGACTTCGTCGTCCATTGCCGCCATTTCGGCGATCCCGCCGGCGTTGTCGGTGACCGGGCCGTAGGCGTCGAGCGCAACGACCATCCCGGCCAGCGCCAGCATCGCGGTGGCGGCGTAGGCGATGCCCATGAGCCCGGCGAGCTGGTAGGCGATGATGATCCCGGCGCAAATCACCAGCGTCGGCAGCGCGGTCGATTCCATGCTGATCGCAAGGCCCTGGATAACGTTGGTGCCGTGGCCGGTTTCCGAAGCCTTGGCGATCGAGCGGACCGGGCGATAGTTGGTCCCGGTGTAATATTCGGTGATCCAGATGATCAGCCCGGTGATGACCAGACCGAGGAAGCAGCAATAATAAAGAATTCGGCCCGAAAAGGCCTGACCGCCAACCGCAGCTTCCATATCGCCACCCAGCGCGAAGGAAATCGCGAACCAAATGACGATGGCAGAGAGCACCGCTGTGACCAGGAAGCCCTTGTACATCGCGCCCATGATGTTCGTACCGCCGCCGAGGCGGACAAAGTAGGTGCCGATGATCGAGGTTACGATGCACACGCCGCCAATCAGCAATGGCAGCGCCATCAGCGCCATCAGGTTGTCGGCACCCTTGAGCAGAAGCGCGGTCAGCACCATCGTGGCGCCCACGGTAACCACGTAGGTCTCGAACAGATCGGCCGCCATGCCCGCGCAATCGCCGACGTTATCGCCGACGTTGTCCGCGATCACCGCCGGGTTGCGAGGGTCGTCCTCGGGAATTCCGGCCTCGACCTTGCCGACCAGATCGGCGCCGACGTCGGCGGCCTTGGTGAAGATGCCGCCGCCGAGACGCGCGAAGATCGAGATCAGCGACGCGCCAAAGGCCAACGCGGTCAGCGCCTGGACCACGGTGCGGTCGTCCTGCCCGACGGTGTAGCCCGCGAAATAGACCAGGTAGTAATAGAATAACGCGATGGCCAGCAGGGCGAGACCCGCAACCAGCATCCCGGTGATCGCCCCGGCGCGGAACGCCAGGGTCAGGCCGTTCTGCAGGCCGACTTGCGCCGCCGCAGCGGTGCGCACGTTGGAGCGAACCGAAATGTTCATCCCGATGAACCCGGCGACGCCCGAAAGCAGCGCGCCGATCACGAACCCGACCGCTGAAATCGCCCCGAGGAACACCGCGACGATCACCGCAACAATCACGCCGACGATCGCAATCGCGGTGTACTGACGTCGCAGATAGGCTTGTGCGCCCTCCTGGATCGCGGCTGCGATCTCCTGCATCTTGGCGTTGCCGGCGCTTGCACTCAGCACCTGGCGGCTGGTGAAGACACCATAAACGATGGACAGAAGTCCAAGTACAATCGCGATCGTGACGAGATTCACGGCGCTGCTCCCCCTAGTTTTGGCCGAATTTCCGGTATGCGCATAACACGCGGCCCCGCTTGCGCAGGGCCGTGGACGGCGCCGCTATACGAAGCTTTCGGGAGGGCGCAAGCCCCTAGCGGGATGAACCGTGGAGATAACCGAGCGCTTGCGAAGCATCGGGAGCCACGCCGTCGAGGAGCAGCGGTGACATGCCGGGTTCGCGAACCTCGCCGATTTGGGAAGCCGGAACGGGCGGCTGCATCCCGACCGGCAGGGTGGCCAGCAACTGATAATCGTCCCCCCAGCGTAGCGCTTCCTCGGCCCGGCCGGCAGCCGCAACCCCCTCGGCCAGCGGGATTGCAGCTCTGACGAGCGCCAGTGTCACCCCACTGGCTTCGGCCAGGCGCGAAGCGTCGAGCAGCAGCCCATCGGACACGTCCATCATCGCGGTTACCAACGGTGCAAGCGCCCGGCCCTCGGCCAGCAAAGGGTTCGGGCGGCAGAACGCACGGCGGTTCGCAGGATCGTCCAGTCCAGCGCGGACCGCGTCGAACCCCAGCATCGCGCCCCCGACTGGCCCGGTCAGCCACACTCCGTCCCCTGCCTTCGCCCCCGACCGCGCTGGAACCGGGCAATGTGTGGCTCGGCCGAGCGCGGTCATCCCATGCGCCTGCACCGCGCCCCCGCCCACCGTATCGCCCCCCAGCAACGGCACGTCGAACGCCTCCAGAGCTTCGCGCAGCCCATCGACAAAGCGCAGATCGTCGCCGCCCAGGCTAAAACCGAGCAGAGCCCCGATGGGCTCCGCACCCTTGGAAGCTAGATCGGACAAGTTCACCGCAACCAGCTTCCAGGCGATGTCCGCCGGGTCCTGTCCGGCCAGCCAGTGGACGTTTTCAACCATCATGTCG
>JANMPV010000106.1:0-1868 GCA_031370045.1 Novosphingobium sp.
CCGAAAGTAAAGCCGCGGCGGTCGGCGCTGTCGGCATCGCGGTATTCGGCGCGCGCGGTGGCGCTCCACAGGCCCGCGCGATAGCTGGCGCCGAAAGTGACCGCGGTGAAGTCTTCGGTCAGGATCCCGCCTTCGCCCAGATAGCCGCCGCTGGCGACCGGGTGATCGGGATTGATGACCTTGCTGGCATCGAACCCGCCGAGCACGCGGTTGCCGTCGAGCGAGGCATCGATCGTCAGGCGCGAGGTGACCGGGAGCGACTGGGCGAGGCCGAACGCGGCGAAGCTGCGCTTGCCTTGTTCCGCAATCGCCTGCTGGCCCAGCGTCGAGACGAACCGCGCGCCATCCCACGGAGCGATCTCCAGCCCGACCCGCGCGGTGCGCGCATCGATCGCATCGCCCTCGGCGATTTCGTAAGTGCCGATCAGCTTGACGTCGCGCAGCACCTTGTAACGTGCGCCGATCCGGTGGCGGGTCGGCAGGTCGATCGATCCGGTGTTGCCCAGCGCAATCGAGGTGGTGGCATCGAGTTCGAGCTTGTTGTCGAGCAGGCGCTGGCTCCCCCCGGCTTCGAGCACGGTCGAAGCGGTGCGATCGCCATCGGCCGAACGGTCGCTGAAGTGGGTCACCGCGAGGTGGACGTCGGTGCGGTCGCGGCGATAATCGGCGCGCACTTGCGCAGCCTTGCGGTTCGCGGAATCGGTCAGGCTGTCGTCGGTCCACACGCTGGCGGTGACCGCCAGCGCATCGCTCATGCTGACGCGGGCATCGACCCCGACCTTGCGGCGGCCGCGCTCCGCGCCATTCTGCTGACCCACGCCGAAATCGGCATCCTGCGAGCGGGCATAGGCGAGGACATCGACCTTGCCGTCATGATGCTCTGCCTCGACCAGCCAGGCGGTTGCGGTCGCGCCGGCGGAACGGCTGGCGGCGACTTCGGCGCGGACTTCGGTGGTCTCGGCGATCTTCGCCCTGACGTCGGCCGCGACCAGATCGCTGCGCGGGCCGTCGCCCTGGTCGGTGATTGCGGTGGCCCCGATGCGGAGCTTGCCACCGGGCGTGGTGTAATCGGCGCGCAGGCCGGCGTTGGTCTTGCCCCCGGTCAGTTGATCGACCTCGTAGTCGATCACGATAAACTGCGGGTTGAGGTCGCTGTCGCGGCTCAGGATCGGTTCGCTGAAGCGGATCGTGCCCGAAAGCAGGTCGATGTCGTAATCGATGAAGCGCGTCAGGGTGCGCTGATCGATCACCAGTTCCGAGCGGAAGCGGTCGCGGCGTTCGATCGAGACGACCTCGCTGTTGGCGATGATCGCGCGGCTCGACAGGCGGTACGGGCCGGTGAGGCCGCTGCCCTGGATCTCGTCGCGGCGGTGGCGCGAGGCGACCTTTGCGGCAAACGCTGCGGCGTGAACCCCGCCGCGCTCGCCCTCGGCCTTAACCCCGGTCACGGTGCGCTGATAACGGGCGAGCTGGGTCTGGTCGAACCCGGTGTCGAAATCGCCGTACAGTGCATAGAATGCGCGCGCTTCGATGCGGACATACAGCTTGTTGCGCGATGCCGCGTCGAACCGGCGGTCGGAACCGTCGGCGAACACGGTGTAGTAGGCCGAAGGATCGATTGTGCCGAGCAGGCGCTGGTCGGCCTTGTCCTTGGCGCTGTCATAGGCGACGGTCAGCAGCAGGCTGCCCAGCACGCGGCCCTTGGCATAGAACGCAACGCGCGCGTGCTTGCCCAGGTCGCTGTCGAAGTGGCCCTCGCGCTCCATTTGATCGGCGACGCTCTGCGAACCTAGTGTGCCCTCGGCGAGGCCGACGAGAGTCCATTTCTGGTCGCCGGGGACGACCCAGGTTTCCAAGGTCTGACGGCG
>JANMPV010000308.1:0-2935 GCA_031370045.1 Novosphingobium sp.
GCGCGGGTCGCGTCGGGATCGACCACCACGATCGCCAGGTCGGCGCTGGGCAGCGCGGCGAGACCATCGGCGGCGAAACCAACCCCGCCGGGGGTGTCGATCAGCGCGTAATGATCGTCGAGGAAATCGAAGTTGAGCAGGTTGATCTCGGTCGAGCCGCGCCGGGCGCGGGCTTCGGGGCTGGCATCGCCGACGCTGGTGCCGGCCTCGACGCTGCCCTGGCGGGTGATTGCCCCACTGGCGAAGAGGAGAGCTTCGGCCAGGCTGGTCTTGCCCGTCCCGGCCGGCCCGATCAGGGCGACCGCGCGGGTGGCGCCAGCCCGGCCGCCTACCGCGCCGGCAGGGGTGTTCCTCGATTGTGTGGCGATGGTGGCCATCGTCGGCTCCTCTCCGTCAGGGTTGGAGCGCGCCGGGCCCGTGCTGCGCCCGAAGCGCTGGGAAGCGACCATGTTCTGCCTCTCGCGCGCGAGTCGCAAGGATTTTTGCATCCATCGCGCGCTTGCCGCGCCGGGCAGGGCGCTTAAGACGGTGCGATGACCCAAGCGAACGAATGGGAAGGCCCCGTGGGCCGCAGCTGGGCTTCCGAATGGGAGCGCACCGACCGCAGTTTTGCGGCGATGACCCTGCATTTGCTGCGCAGCATTGCAGCGTTGCCGGGCCGCGCGATCGTCGATATCGGCTGCGGCGCGGGCGAGGTCTCGCTGGCGGTGGCCGACGCCCGCCCGCTGGCGCGGGTGCTGGGGATCGACATTTCCGCCGATCTTGTCGCCACCGCCACGATCCGTTCGCAAGGCCGCGTCAACTGCGTCTTCGCGCTGGCCGATGCGACGACCTGGGAGCCGGATCGCGGCGCGCCCGACCTTTACGTATCGCGCCACGGGGTGATGTTCTTTGCCGATCCGGTAGGCGCTTTCACGCACCTCGCCGAAGTCGCAGCCGATGGCGCCTCGCTGTGCTTTTCGTGCTTCCGATCCCCGCGCGAAAATGTGTGGGCCAGCGCGATGGGCGAGCTGATCGGCGGCGGCGGGCTGGCGCCTGGCGATCCGCACGCGCCGGGTCTGTTCGCATTTGCCGACCGCGACTACGTATCGGGCCTGCTTCAGGCGGCGGGGTGGCGCGATGTCGGCTTCGATCCGGTCGATTATCGCTATCTGGCTGGCTCCGGACCCGATCCGGTGGGCGATGCGCTGGGCTTTTTCATGCGCATCGGCCCCGCCGCGCGCGCGCTGCGCGAACTGCCCGAGGCCGAGCGCCGCCCGGTGATTGCGCGGATCGAACGCTTCCTGGTGGAACAATCCGCGCACGGCGAGGTTGCGTTTCCTGCAGCGGCATGGATCGTGACCGCGACGAAGGCCTGAATTTATGAGCGAACCGATTGCGGTGATCGTCAACAGGAGTGGCGGGACCGCAGCATCGCTCGGCGAAAAGCTCGAGGCGACAGTGCGCGAGGCGTTTGCGGGGCAGGACATCGACCTCCGGCTGGTCGAGGGCAAGGACATCGCCGAAGCGGTGAAGAGCGCGGCGCGTCGCCCGTTGGTGGCAATCGGCGGAGGCGACGGCACCCAGGGCACCGCCGCCGCGGCTTTCGCGGGAACCGAGACCGCCCAGATTGTCCTCCCGCTCGGTACCCGCAACCACTTGGCCAAACAGCTCGGGATGCCCGCCGACCTCGCCGATGCCGCCAAGGTTGCGCGCGATGGCAAGCCCGAAGCGATCGACCTGGCCAAGGCCAGCGACTCCACCGGCGAGCGGGTGTTCGTCAACAACGCCTCGATCGGGCTCTACACCAAATTGGTGCGCGAGCGGGACAAGCGCTGGGGGCCGAAATGGCTGGGCACAATCCCCGCGACCTGGATCGTTCTGCGCACCCTGCGCGCCAAGGCGCTGCACCTGACCATCGACGGCAAGCGCCAACGCGTCGTCACCCCGCTGCTGTTCATCGGCAACAACCGCTACTCGCTCGACGCGGGCAGCGTGGGCGAGCGGGTGTCGCTGAGCGACGGGGTACTCTCGCTGTTCGTGGTCGCGCGGCAGAGCCCGCTGGCGCTAATCGGGTTCGCCATGCGCTCGCTGCTCGGCCGCGCCGACCAGGAACGCGATTTCTGCGCGCTGGAGGAAGCCAAAGAGGTCGTTGTCGAGGGCAGTGGCGCGATCGACGTCGCGTTCGATGGCGAGGTCGAACGGATGGCGCTGCCGCTGACCTTCGCGATCATGCCCGGCGCGCTCAAGGTGCTGGTGCCCAAGGACGTAACCGGGGGCGAGGGACCCAAACCTTAAACCTCTTGCCGCACCGCAGCGGGGAACCTAATTCGCTGGCTGACATGACAGCCACAAATGACATCCGCCGCTCGTTCCTCGATTACTTCGGCTCGACCGGGCACGAGATCGTGCCGTCGGCGCCGCTGGTGCCGTACAACGATCCCACGCTGATGTTCGTCAACGCCGGGATGGTGCCGTTCAAGAACGTGTTCACCGGGCTGGAGACGCGCAGCAGCCCGCGCGCCACCTCGTCGCAGAAGTGCGTCCGCGCCGGCGGCAAGCACAACGATCTCGACAATGTCGGCTACACCGCGCGCCACCACACCTTCTTCGAGATGCTGGGCAACTTCAGCTTTGGCGATTACTTCAAGGAACAGGCGATCGTCCATGCGTGGACGCTGCTGACGCGCGAATGGGGCATCGACCCCGCCAAGCTGACCGCCACCGTCTATCACACCGACGACGAGGCGGCTGACCTGTGGCGCAAGATCGCCGGGCTGCCCGAAGCGCGGATCATCCGGATCGCCACCAAGGACAACTTCTGGGCGATGGGCGACGATGGGCCGTGCGGCCCGTGCAGCGAAATCTTCTACGATCACGGCGCACACATCGCGGGCGGTCCTCCCGGCAGCCCCGACGAGGATGGCGACCGCTTCGTCGAAATCTGGAACCTGGT
>JANMPV010000216.1:0-1902 GCA_031370045.1 Novosphingobium sp.
CGTGGTGTTCGACGAATACTCCCAATGCCGCCCCGGCTCGGCTTCGAGCGGCTGGGCCTCGGCATAGGCGGCCATGTCGTCGCGCCCGTCGAGGAACAGCATCCGCACTTCGCCCGATTCGTAGATCGGATCGCCTGCCTCGGTATGGCGCAGGCCCGAGCGCATCTGGAGCAGCTGGCGCAGCGTGATCTCGCCGCGCGGGTCGCCGGGGCGCTGCCATGCGGGAACCGGTGCGGATTGATCGAGCTGGAGCCGCCCGTCGGCGATCAGCATCCCGATCATCGTCGCGGTAATCGTCTTGGCCATCGACCAGCTGATGAAGCGGGTGTTCTCGTGATAGCCGGGGGCATAGCGTTCGCCGATCATGCGCCCGTCGTGGAGCACGATCGCCGCGCGGGTTTCGTCCTCCGGCAGCCCGGTGAACAGCGCGTCGATCCGGCGGGCCAGGGCCTCGCGCGGAACGCTGGGATTCTCGCGCACCGCGGCCAGCGCTGCCAGGCTTAGTGGGGCTTCGACGGGCGCGGGCTCGCCGCCGCAGCCGCAAAGCACTGGCACCAGCGACAGCAGGAGGATAAGGGACGCGCGAACCTGGGCCATCGCGCCCGCACCTGCTGCAACCGGACCCACATGGCAACCGCAAAGCACCCCGATCAGGGCGACCGGCCCGGTCAGCCCACCCGCAGCCGCCGCGTGTGGGTCATCGTCGCGTTTATCGCTCTGGCCGCGCTGCTTGTTGCGTTCTGGCGGCCGCTCACCGGCTTCGCCCGCGTCGGTGCCGCTTATGGTGCGCAGGTCGGGTGTTCGTGCCGCTATGCCGGGGGGCGCACGCTCAAGGACTGCGCCAAGGACTTCGGGCCGGGGATGGAGCTGGTCTCGCTGAGCGAAGACCCCAAGGCGCGTTCGGTCACCGCGCGCTTCCCCTTGTTCGGCGGCACCACCGCGACCTATCACGAGGGCTGGGGCTGCGTCCTCGAGCCCTACCGCGGGTGATGCCAAAGTGACCCTGCGCAGGCCTGCGGCTTGACCACCACCGCGGGGCTGCCCCTCTCACGCTATATCTTCCAGCGCTTCGACGATGCGAAAGTCGAAACCCGCTATCGCTTTGAACAACGCGTGCGACAGGCCCGCTTCACCCGCCCGATGGCGATCATCGCGGCGGGGATGTTTGCCACCTATTCGCTGTTCAACCCGCTGTTCATCGCCTGGCCCGATGTGCGCGGGGTCGCGCTGGGGCATTTCTCGTTTATCCCGGTGCTGATCGCCTACAGCTGGTACGTCGCCCAGCCGGGCTATCCCACCAGCCGGTTTGCGGACCTGGCGATGTTCATCCTCGCCCAGCCGGGGCTGTTTTATGCAGCGCGCGTGTTTGCCTCCACGGGGGCTTCGGAATGGACATTCGGGACGCTGCTTTGCTATAATGTGATGGTCGCGCTGGCGTTCGCGTGCCTGTCGTTCTCCGCTTCGGTGCGGCGGTTCTTCGGGCTGACCCTCGCGTCGATCGTCTACTTGCTGGCCGCGCTGGTGTTGAACGGTCAGAGTACCAGTTCGATCTTCTACACCGGCGTATTCTACGGCGCCTACGCGGTCCTCATTTTCTATCTCAACTGGGCGATCGATGACAAGGCGCGGGCGCTTTACGCCACCGGGGTCAAGCTCGATGCCGAGCGGGTCAAGTCGGACAACCTGCTCGAAAATATCCTCCCCCGCGCGGTGGCTGAGCGGCTCCGTCTGGGCCAGGCGGTGGCCGACGATTATCCCGAGATCGCGATCGTGTTCGTCGATGTGGTCGGCTTCACCACGATGGCCAACACCCTGCCCGCGCGGCGCGTGGTCGAACTGCTCAACGCCTTTTTTGCCTACGCCGACAAAGGCGTCGATCTGTTCGGACTCGACAAGGTCAAG
>JANMPV010000220.1:0-2295 GCA_031370045.1 Novosphingobium sp.
GATTGCCGACCAGCTCGATCCAGCGCTGCTCCAGCAACTGATCGACGCACAGCGCCCGCGTGCCGATATTCCCGCGCAGGAGGCGCGCAGCCTGACCCGCGCCGGGCTGCTCGACAAGAGCGAGGGTGGCTTTGCCGCTGACGATACCCGGGTGCTCAACGGCAGCTATGTCCGCGCCGTGCTCGAAGGCACCAAAGGCCCGCTGGTGTCGCGCTGGGGCTCGATCCTGCTGCGCCGCGCGCTGGTCAGCCGACTGACCGTTCCCGCCGGCATGAACGGCGCAGACTGGGTCGCGCTGCGTGCCCGCGTGCTTTTGCGGATGGGCGAGGTAGATGCGGCGAGAGCGCTGGTCCAGCAAGTCGATAGCGGGGCGTTCACCCCAGCGCTCGAAAACTCCGCGCTCGACGCCTACGTGGCGACGGCCGACATTCTCGGCGCCTGCCCGGTCGCCGCGATCACCGCGGCGCGGCGGCAGGAGGCGGAATGGCAGATGATCCGCCAGATCTGCCGCAGTTTCGAGGGCGAAGGCACGGGGGCGATGGCCGAGCTCGAGCGCTTGCGCCGCCACGGCGTGGGCGGCGGCTATCAGAACGTCGATCTGCTGCTCGCCCAGAAATACGCCGGTTCAGCGCTGGAAAGCCGCAAGGCGGTCAAGATCGAGTGGGACAAGGTCGAGGAACTGACCCCCTGGCGCTATGCGCTGGCGCTGGCGGTAGGGATCGAGCCGCCCAAAGCGCTGCTCGACAAGGCCGGGCACCGCTTCGATCCGTGGGCCGCGCGCGCACCGATGCTGGCGCTGAACAAGCGCGCCGATGCCGCCGATTTCGCTGCGGGCCGGGGCATCCTGTCGAGCGCCGCGCTGGTCGATCTGTGGTCGCAGATTTACAGCGACGACGACGTCGAGGGCGACTGGAAAGGCCAATCCGCAAAGCTGCGCCAGGCTTACGTCGCGACCGAGCCAGCTGCCCGACTTGCGGCGATGGAGAGCCTGTGGGGCGATCAGAGCGACCCGCGTGCCTATTCGCGGCTTGTGCTGACGGCTTATGCCGCAGCGCGGATGCCGGCGGTCGCCGATTTTGCCGACAAGTCGGGCGATCTGATTGCTTCGATGCTCACCGCGGGGCTCGATCGCAACGCCGGACGCTGGCTGCCGGTGGTCAAGGAGGGCAGCCAAGGCTGGGCGCTGGTGGTCGTGGGCACGCCTGGCACCGGCCAGGTCGGCGCAGGTGCGCTTTCCAGCTTTCACGATGACGATCCGAGCAAAGACGGCGTGCGTTCCAAGATGCTGCTCGCCGGGCTCTATGGCCTGGGCCGGGTCGATCGCGCGGTTGCGGGCGATTTTGCCGGCGATCTTGGAGTGGATCTCAACCGTCAGACGCGCTGGACCAAGGCGATTCATGCCGCGGCCGAGAGCGGCAACCAGACCCTGGTGGCGCTGCTCGCAGGGGTGGGGATGCAGGGCGAAAGCTGGAGCCAGATGACCCCGCTGGCGCTTTATCACATCGTTTCCGCGCTGCGCCGGGTGGGGCTTGAACCCGAAGCGCGGATGATCGCTGCCGAAGCGGTGGCGCGGGCCTGACCCCGGTCGGCTCCGGGGTGGCGCTCGACGCCTTTCTCGCCATGCTTGCGGCCGAGCGCGGTGCGGCGGCCAACACGCTGGCCGCGTATCGCCGCGATCTGGCGGGGGCAAGCGATCACATCGGCGACTTGGCGGGGGCTGGGCGCGATGATCTGGCGCGTCTGGGCGAGGCGTGGCGCGGACTGGCGCCATCGTCGCTGGCGCGCAAGTGTTCGGCGCTGCGCCAGTTCTACGGCTTTCTCGTCGACGAGGGCCTGCGCAGCGATGATCCTTCGCCCGCACTGCCGCGCCCGCGTGCGCGGCGTCCGCTGCCGCGGTTGCTTGATCACGCCGAGATCGCCCGGCTGTTCGCCACCGCCGAAGACGAGGCCGCAAGTGACAGTCCCCCGGCGGTGCGGATTCTGACGCTGCTCGAACTGCTTTATGGCTCGGGCCTGCGTGCGACCGAACTGGTCTCGCTGCCGCTGGCCGCAGTGCCGCGCGATGTGCCGTTCCTGACCGTGACCGGCAAAGGTGGGCAGCAGCGGATGGTCCCGGTCAGCACCCGCGCGGTCGCCGCGCTGCGCCGCTGGCTGGCGGTGCGCGAGGTGGCGCCGCGCTGGCTGTTCCCCTCGCGTGGCATGCTTCTTTCGCGGGTCGGCCTGTTCCAGCTGCTGCGCGAACTGGCAGGGCGCGCAGGGATCGATCCGGCGCGGGTCAGCCCGCACGTGCTGCGC
>JANMPV010000245.1:0-3130 GCA_031370045.1 Novosphingobium sp.
CTGTCCGCGTTCTACTTTTTGGTCCCCGACAAGTCGCTGTGGCGATCGAACCTGTTCTACGCGATGTTCATCGCGATCGGACTGCTGTTCGCGAACCGGCTGCTGCTCGGTTCGCTGCTGGGCGCAGCCGCGTTCCGCCGCCGCGTGCTGGTGCTGGGTTCGGGCGATCGCGCCGAGCGCCTGCGCAAGCTGGGCGAGCGGCCCGAAGCCGGGTTTGCGATCGTCGGTTTCGTGGGCATGAGCGACAGCCATCCGGTGGTCGAAGAAGCGATCCCGCGCTCGGTGCTCAAGAACCTGACCCGTCATGTCGAGAACCTTGGGGTGAGCGAAGTCGTCCTCGCGCTGGAGGAACGCCGCAACGCGCTGCCGCTCAAGGACCTGCTGCGGATCAAGACCGCAGGGGTCCACGTCAACGATTATTCGTCGTTCCTCGAACGCGAGACCGGGCGGGTCGATCTCGATACGCTCAACCCCAGCTGGCTGATCTTTTCCGACGGGTTCTCGTCTGGACGGATGGTGTCGAGCGCTGCCAAACGGGTGTTCGATATCGCCGCCAGCCTGATGCTGCTGCTGTTCACGGTACCCGTCATCGCGTTGTTCGCGGCGCTGGTGAAGCTCGACAGCCGAGGTCCGGCGTTCTTCCGCCAGACTCGCGTCGGGCTCTATGGTCAGAACTTTGAGCTGCTCAAGCTGCGCTCGATGCGCACCGATGCCGAGGCCGACGGCAAGGCCCAGTTCGCCCAGGCCAACGACCCGCGGGTGACCCGTATCGGGCGCTTCATCCGCTTAGTACGAATCGATGAGCTGCCGCAGGCGTGGAGCGTGCTCAAGGGCGAGATGAGCTTCGTTGGGCCGCGCCCCGAGCGCCCCGAATTCGTCGCCGATCTCGAGGACAAGCTGACCTATTACGCCGAACGCCACATGGTGAAGCCGGGGATCACCGGCTGGGCCCAGGTCAACTATCCCTATGGCGCCAACCTCGAGGATTCACGCCACAAGCTCGAATACGACCTGTATTACGCGAAGAACTACACGCCCTTTCTCGACCTCCTGATCATCCTCCAGACGCTGCGCGTCGTGCTGTGGCACGAGGGCGCGCGATGATTGGCGAGCCTGCCGTGTTCTGGGCGTCACTCGCCGGGGCGTTCACTTGCGCCGTCGCGGGGGCCTGGATTTACCAGCGCGGCGACGACCGTTCGGGGCGCGACGTCGCCCTGTTCGCGCTGGGGATGTCGGCGTTGTGGGGCGTGGTCACGGCCGCAACGGGTTCCGACAGCACCGCATCGGCGCTTGCCGAGACGGTTCGGAACCTGGCGTGGCTGGCATTTCTCCATCACATGATCACCGGCGACAGGGCCGACAGCGGCATGGCCGGGGTCCGCCCGGTGCTCGTGGTTCTGGCTTGCGTCGAGTTGCTTCATCCGGCGCTGCGCCTGATCGTCGTAGGCGCGCCGCCGTCGCATCCGCTGCAAGGCGCGGCATTTCAGCTGACCGTGTTCTTCCGTCTGCTGGTGATCACCGGGGGGCTGGTGCTGGTTCACAATGTCTACGGTTTGCAGCGCGAGCACGGCCGTTCGGCGCTGCGCTGGAACGCGGCGGCGCTGGGCGCGGTGTGGCTGTGCGATCTCAACTTCTACGTCATCGCCTGGCTTGGCGACGCCCAGCCGCAGGCGATGGCGGTGTTGCGCGGAATCGTGCTGGTGGCGGTCGCGATGATGCTGGCGGTGGCGCGCACGCGCAGCGCGCAGCGGCGCATCCGGCCATCGCGGGCAATGGCCTTCCAGTCGCTCTCGCTGCTGGTGATCGGCGGATATCTGGTGGTGATGGTTGGCGCGGCGCAATCGCTCGCCTGGCTGGGCAACACCTCACCGCCGCTGGCCCAGGTCGGGTTCGTTTTCACCAGCGCGGTGCTGGCGCTGATCGTGCTGCCATCGGGCCGGGTCCGCGGATGGATGAAAGTCACCGTGACGAAGCATCTGTTCCAGCACCGTTACGATTATCGCGCCGAATGGCTGCGCTTCACCCAGACGATCGGCCGCGGCGACAGCGCGGCAACGCTGGAGGAGCGCACGATCCAGGCGATCGGCGACATCACCGACAGCGCCGCGGGATTGTTGCTGGTCCCCGGCGACCGCGGCGAACTGACGCTCGCAGCGCGCTGGCAGTGGCGCACGCTCGATGTGCCGGCCGAGGCGATGACGAGCGAGGCCCGCCAATTTTTCGAGCGTGACGGGTTCATCGTCGATTGCGAGGCGGTTCGGCGGGGTCTGGCGCGGCGCGGCGAGGAGGCCATCGTTCCCGCCTGGCTGCTCGACGATCCGCGCGCCTGGGCGTTGGTCCCGCTGCTCCATTTCGAACGTCTGGTCGGGGTGATCGTGCTCGCCCGCCCGCCGCACCAGCGCGAACTCGATTGGGAAGACTTCGACCTGATGCGCGTCGCCGGACGCCAGCTCGCCAGCTATCTGGCGGAACATGCCGGGCAGGAAGCGCTGCTCGACGCCAGCCGGTTCGACGAATTCAACCGCCGGATTGCGTTTGTCATGCACGACGTGAAGAATCTGGCGAGCCAGTTGACGCTGCTGTGCCGCAACGCCGAACGCCATGGCGACAACCCCGCGTTCCGCGCCGACATGCAAATTACCGTGCGCAACGCCGCAGACAAGCTCAACGGACTGATCGCCAAGCTCTCGCGCTATGGCACCAATCCGCTCGAGCGGCTCGAGCAAGTCGATCCGGTCGCGGTGGTCCACGCGATCGCCGAGCGCCAGGGTCAGGGTCAGGCGCAGGGTCAGGCGCGGCGTATCGCGGTCTCGGTCCCGCCGACGAACCTGCGCGTCATTGGCAATCGCGAATCTTTGGAGCAGGTGCTCGTCCACCTCGTCCAGAATGCGATCGATGCCAGCGCAGGCGACGCTCCGATCACGCTCGGAGTGCGCAGCGAAGGGCTCCACGCGGCGATCGAGGTCAGCGATTCGGGCACCGGGATGAGCCCCGATTTCGTCCGCAACCGGCTGTTCAAGCCGTTCGTCTCGACCAAGCCGGGCGGATTCGGAATCGGCGCGTTCGAGGCGCGCGAACTGGTCCGGGCGATGCAGGGACGGCTCGATGTCGAATCGCGCGAAGGGCTGGG
>JANMPV010000317.1:0-3154 GCA_031370045.1 Novosphingobium sp.
CAAGGAACTCGACGAGTTTGTGATCGAAATCTTCGCCGCCGAGGAAGGTGTCGCCGCTGGTCGATTTGACCTCGAACACGCCATCACCGAGCTCGAGGATCGAGACGTCGAAGGTGCCGCCGCCAAGGTCATAGACCGCAATGGTCTTGCCGTCGTTCTTGTCGAGGCCATAGGCCAGCGCCGCGGCGGTCGGCTCGTTGATGATCCGCAGCACTTCGAGACCGGCGATTGCACCGGCGTCCTTGGTTGCCTGACGCTGCGCATCGTTGAAATAGGCGGGAACGGTGATCACTGCCTGGGTGACGGTTTCGCCGAGATAGGCCTCGGCGGTTTCCTTCATCTTCTGCAGGATGAACGCGCTGATCTGACTGGGCGAATAGTCTTCGCCGCCGGCCTTGACCCAGGCATCGCCGTTCTTGCCCTTGACGATGGTGTAGGGAACGAGTTCGGTGTCCGTCTTGGTCACCGGGTCATAGAAGCGGCGGCCGATCAGGCGCTTGACCGCAAAAATCGTGTTGTCGCCGTTGGTCACCGCCTGGCGCTTGGCCGATTGGCCGATCAGCCGCTCGCCGTCCTTGGTGAACGCGACGATTGACGGGGTGGTCCGCGCGCCTTCCGAATTCTCGATAACCTTGGGCTTGCCGCCGTCCATGACCGAGACACAACTGTTGGTTGTGCCGAGGTCGATACCGATCACTTTTGCCATGATTTCTGCTAATCCCTTATCAATCCGAGACGCCGAGGAAGCTGGCTCCCCATGCTGGGCGAACGTTGTTCCGCGGCTCTGATCGGCGCGATATAGGGCGGGTTTGGCTTGGCACAAGGGCCGTGCCCGACTACGCGGGGCAAGCGTTTCGTAGCGGCAACACGGGGGAATATCATGCGCGGCAAGGCCGTTTTGACGATCGTCGCGGCTGGAATGGCGCTGGCTTTGGTGAGTTGCGGCTCCACCGAACCCCAGCCTGCGCCGAGCGATGCCGCCATGCCCTCGCCTGAAGCCCCGCCCGGAATCACCTTGAGCGATGCGCGGATTCAGCTGCCCCTCGTCTCAGGCCGACCCGGTGCAGCCTATTTCACCGTCAGCCAGGCCAACGGCGCATCGCGCACAATCATCGCGGTTGCGGTCGAGATGGCCGCGCGGGCAGAGATGCACGAGACCAAAGGCGGCACCATGCTGCCAGTCAGCCAGGTGCCGGTCGGCGCGGGCAAAACGGTCAAGTTCGCGCCGGGCGGGTATCACGCGATGCTGTTCGATCTCGATCCCAAGTTGCGCTTCACCAAGGACGCCGAGCTGACCGTGACATTCGATGGCGGCGACAAGGCGAGCGCGCGCGCGCCGGTCACCACGATGCAGGAAACGATGGAGATGAACCACTGAGCGACAAACCTGCCACCGGGTTTGGTGCGGTCCCCGCCTGCCCGGCGGGCGGATCCCGGCGGCTGACTTCGGGCGAAGTGGACCTTGTGCGCTCGGTATTCGGTGGCTCGATCGACCTGGGCGAGGTTTCGATCAAACGCCGCAAGTGGTTTCCGTTCCAGCCCCGCCGCGTGGCGATGACCCCGCGCGGTCATATCCACTTCCATCCCGCAGGTGAGGCTTACTGCGAAGATTTCGCCCGCGCCGACATCAACGCACAGGGGCTTTTCATCCATGAGATGACCCACGTCTGGCAGACCCAGCAGAAGGGCGAATGGTACCTGATACTCATGCGGCACCCGTTCTGCCGCTATGATTACACGATCCGTCCGGGCTGGCGGCTGGAACGTTACGGGCTCGAGCAGCAAGCGGAGATCGTCAAGCACGCGTTCCAGTTGCGCCAGGGGGCGGCGGTGCGCGGGGCGTTTGCGCGCGAGGTTTACGAGAGCATTCTGCCGTTCACACCGTCGGCAGGCTAGCCAGCGCCAGTACCAGCAGCGAAGTCGCCGATCCCAGCACTGCGAGCGAGGCGAGCACACTGCTGCTCGACCGTGGCACCGGCGCAGACGCAGTTTCGGCGGAATACTGCCATGCGGTGTCGACCGGACCGAGCACCATCACCGGTGGTTCTTCGATCGGTGCGCGCAGCAGCGCCGCGCTAACCGCCGCGCGCGAGACCGGGCGGGCAAACTCGCAGCCATAAAACGGCGCGCGCGCCCAGATTATCCGCGCCTCGGCCAGACCCGCGACCGGCAGTTCGAGCGAGACGCGATCGCCGACGTCGAGAACCGACGGCGATTCGATCAACAACCCGAATTCCGACAAGTTGCGAACCGTAGCCGTAGCACCGCCATCGAGATCGAGCCGCAGCGTACGTCGGGGCGTGCGCCGCTGTTCGTCGCTGTACGGATCGAGCGCAATCTGTGCGAGCATACCCATGACCGGACTCCTTTGTCCGCATCAGGCACCGCAAGACGTTAAAATGCAGTTTAGGAAATCTGGCCGAATTTATGCCGCGGGGTTGAGCCGCACGTCCGAAAGCAGTATCCCCTGCAACCATCCTGAGCGGCCGAACCCGCGCTCGGATCCTGGACCTCACATGGAGCTTTCCGATTACGGCCTGTCGCGGACCCGCGGCTTCCTCTCGCATTACGAATTCGACGAGATCGCGCTGCCTGGCGAGTTCGACCCGGTTGTTGCTGCGGCGGACGATCTCTCCGCGTTGCTGACCAGCGGGCGGGTGCGCCACTGGCTCGAGCTCCTGCCCGAAACGCATTTGTCCGAATGGGCCCAAACCGCCTCCGCGGAGCAGGTCCGTACCGCGATGGTGCGCTACAGCTTCCTCGTTCAGGCTTATGTCTGGGGCGAGCCCGAGGCACCGCGACATCTTCCCGCCAACCTCGCCCGCCCGATCGTTGCGCTGGCCGATAGGCTGGGCCAGGCGCCGCTGCTGCCCTATTCGGGGTATGTCCTCGACAACTGGAGCCGGATCGACAAATCCGGTCCGATCGCGCTCGACAATATCGCGATGCACCAGAACTTCCTCGGCGGGATCGTCGTGTTCTGGTTCGTGCTGGTCCTCGTTGCGATAGAGGGCGAGGCGGGGGTGATCCTCGACAGCGCGGTCGAACTGGTCAAGGCGGCCGCCAAAGGCGATGCGCCGCGCTGCGAAAGCCTGCTCCACGAAACCGACCTCGCGTGGGAGCGCATCTACGCCGCGTTCAAGCGGATGACCGA
>JANMPV010000256.1:0-3281 GCA_031370045.1 Novosphingobium sp.
AGCGTCTCGCACCTTGTGAATTCGGGGGACCTTTGGGCAAGGAACTAGGCGACACATTCGTTCGTTTCGAAAGCGACGGTCAATGCTTCGAGGTGCCGGTTGAGCGCTTGGGAGTGTGTGGCTTCGGGCGCTCGCTGTCGAACACTGTCGTTCTCACCGATACCATGGCCAGTCGCGAGCATGCGATCATCCGTCGCAATGCCACGGGCCGCTGCGTTCTCAACGATCTTGGCAGCACCAACGGCACCCGCCTCAACGGCCGTCCGGTGTCGGTGCCGACCCAGCTCAATTCGGGCGACGTGATCCAGATCGGGCGCCAGTCGATCGTCTTCGTCCAGACCAACGCGCCCGAAAAGATGGTCGATCCCAACGCCGGGCGAACCCAGTTCCTGGTCGAGCAGCAATTGGTCAGCGTTCTGGTCATCGATCTGCGCGGCTATACCCCGCTCTCGGCCAAGCTGGGCAGCACGATGGCCGAACTGATGGGCGAGATCTTCCGCCAGTCCGGCGCGCTGCTCAAGGAGCACGGTGCCTGGTCAACCAAGTTCATCGGCGACGCGATCATGGCGGTGTGGGTCCACCCCTCGAACTCGCTCGCCCGCGCCGACATCGTCAACGCGTTCGACGTGCTTAGCGGATACCAGGATATCTTCCTGATGGCCCAGCGCCAGTTCAAGCTGCCCGACCCGCTGCGCTTCGGGGCGGGCTTCAACGCGGGAATGGCCAGCATCGGCAACATCGGCAGCGAAGGCTCGGCCGATTTCACCGCGATGGGCGAAGCCGTCAACATCGCCTTCCGGCTCGAGACCGCAACCAAGGAACAGGGCTGCGACGTGCTGATTTCCAAGGAACTGTTCGAGGCGCTGTCCGACGTTTATTACGTGCCTGAGGGCCTGATCCCGGTGGAACTCAAAGGCTACGAAATCGGCCACCCCGCGCTGCCACTGACCTTCGACCAGATCGGCACGATCGTGGACGAGCTGCTGGCGGCGGGTTGAGAGCGGCACCGGCTTAATTTAACCCGACCGCTAGGTTATTTTCTCACATGATCACGCAATGTCACCGCGATCGGCTTTCTGCGCGGTGCCTGCTGGTGTGTCGGCCGAATCCTTGCGATGACAGACTTTCCCTGTCCCAAAACGGCAGCTCGCGCGTTGTCGCGCTTGCATGGATCGTATCTCCCTCGACCGCCGATCCGGCTGTCCGGCCATAGCGGGGCACTAAGCAATGTTCGACAAGTTGCTCGACCGTTATCTTGGCGGCGCGGTGAAGCGCGGCGTGGTCAGGGTGATCCATCACGGCGGCCGGGAAATCGTCTTCGGCAAGCCGACTCCGGGCTTTGACGAGGTAACGCTACGCCTGATCGGCAAGGGAACCGCGCGCGAGATCGTGATGGATACCCGGCTTGGCGCCGCCGAAGCGTTCATTGGCGGCAAGCTGGTGATCGAGCAGGGCGATGTGATGGGGCTCGCCTGCCTGTTGCGGCAGAACAGCCCGTTCGACCAGGGTGGCAATTTCGGGGCGGTCAGCCCTACGCGCAAGATCTTCAACAAGCTCGCCGGGCGGTTCGATTCGTTCAACGAGGCACGCTCCGCCCGCTCGAACATCGCGCGTCATTACGATCTCGGCAACGCATTCTACGAGCTGTTCCTGGACAGCGACTGGCTGCAATACAGTTGCGCCTTCTGGTCACGCGACGACATGACCCTCGATCAAGCGCAGGAGGCCAAGCTTGGCCATATCGCCGCCAAGCTGGCGCTCGAACCTGGCCAGCGGGTGCTCGATATCGGCTGCGGCTGGGGTGGCCTCGCAATCTATCTGGCGCAGCGCTGCGGGGTGCACGTCAAGGGTATAACCCTGAGCGAGGAGCAGGTCGCACTGGCCCGCGAGCGCGCGGCGGCCGCCGGGGTTGCCGACCGGGTTGAGTTCGAACTGGTCGATTACCGGGCGCTGCCCGCGCGCGGCGAAACCTTCGACCGGATCGTCTCGGTCGGCATGTTCGAACATGTCGGCGTGCCCCAGTTCGAAACCTTCTTCCGCGCCTGCGCCAACTTGTTGAGCCCCGATGGGGTGATGCTGCTCCACACCATCGGGCGGATGGGAAACCCCGGCACGACCGACGCTTTCACCCGCAAATACATCTTCCCCGGCGGCTATATCCCGGCCTTGAGCGAGACCGTGGCGGCCAGCCAGAAAGTGCGCCTGCTTGCCTGCGACATCGAAATGCTGCGCCTGCACTACGCAAAGACCCTGCGCGCCTGGTACGCCCGCTGCCTGGACCACCGCGATGAAATCGTCGCGATGTATGACGAGCCATTTTTCCGGATGTGGATTTTCTATCTCGCGGGGGCAACCGCCGCGTTCGAGAACGGCGGCCTGTGCAACTACCAGATCCAGTTCGCCCGCAACCGCCGCACGCTGCCCCTGACGAGAGACTATATCGGATCCGCCGAAGCCGCTTTGGTTGGCGCCGCGGGGGATCGTGCGGCGGGGTAACCGCTCGTCTTGCCCAGCGAAGGGTTAGCGGTGTTGTGCCGCCTTGGCCACGCGCCCCATAACCACCGGCAGGTCCGGATCGTCGTTTTCGAATGCCACCCAGACCGTGTCGCCCGCCGCGTATTTCGTGCTGGCCGACGATGGTGGCAGGCAGGTCAGCGCCCAGAGCGCCGAACCCGTTCCGGGCGAAATCATCGTCACTTGCACCCTGCCGCGACCTGCCGGGTCGGTCGCCTGGGCGACTACAGCTCGCACTATTCCGCGCATCGCCTTCCTACTCCGCCGCCTCGCGCAGCCCCGGATCGAACCGCCACACCGGCGCCACATCGCTCGCCCTCAACCTGGCACTCTCCTTGACAATCCAATCCCGCGTCATCGGGATTGCATTCCTGTCCTTCACATAGATGATCTGCCAGTTGACCATCTTGCCGTTGCGGAAGGCCTGTTCGGCGCCGGCCAGATAATATTGCCACATCCGGAAGAAGCGTTCGTCGTAGAGCTCGGTGATCTCGCGTTCGTGCATCACGGTGCGGCGGTACCATTCTTCCAGCGTGTGCGAATAATGGAAGCGCATCGCTTCGACGTCCATCACTTGCCAGCCAGCCTTTTCGCTCTGGCTCACCAGTTCGCTCAGCGCGGGGATATATCCCCCGGGGAAAATGTATTTGCGGGTCCAGGCGTCGGTAAAGCCAGGCGCCTGGGCGCGACCGCAGCTGTGGCTGAGCATGAAGCCATCGGGTTTGAGCAGGCGGTTGGTGTGCTGATAAAAGATCGGATAATGCGGG
>JANMPV010000328.1:0-6042 GCA_031370045.1 Novosphingobium sp.
TCCGGAGCTCGGCCATGAACGCAAACGGCGAGAGACCACCGGCGTGCCCGCCTGCGCCCGCGGCGACCGGGATCAGACCGTCGGCCCCCTTCTCGATCGCCTTGCGCGCGAAGCGGTCATTGATCACGTCGTGCAGCACGATCCCGCCCCAGGCGTGGACCGCACGGTTCAGGTCCTCGCGGGCACCGAGCGAGGTGATCGTCATCGGCACCTGCCACTTGGCGCAGACTGCCATGTCCTCGTCGAGCCGATTGTTGGTCTTGTGGACGATCTGGTTGACCGCGAACGGGGCGGCGGGGCGATCGGGATGATCGCGATTGTGCGCCGCAAGTTCCTCGGTAATCCGGTGGAGCCACTCGTCGAGCACGCCCGAGGGCCGCGCGTTGAGCGTGGGGAAACTGCCGATAATCCCCGCCTTGCACTGCGCGATCACCAGTTCTGGTCCCGAAACGATGAACAAAGGTGATCCGATGACGGGCAGTCGCAGGCGATCGAACGGGGCAGGAAGGGGCATGAAGGCTCCGGTTTAAGCGGTCGGTTAAAGTGCGCTGCTAGCCGGGGCGCAAAAGGGTGTCAAAGGCGTTCCCTGCCGCCTAGTGAAAACGCCATGACCGCACGGATCCTTGGACTTGCCCGCGACGACCTGCACCGCGTTGCCAAGCGGCCGTGCGAACGCATCCGCCTGGTCGCAGGGCTTGGCGTCGAGGGCGATGCCCACGCCGGGCTGACGATGCAGCACCGCTCGCGCTGGGTAAAGCAGCGCACCGTGCCCAACCTGCGCCAGCTCCACCTGATCCACGCCGAACTGTTCGATGAACTTGCGGCGAAGGGATTCGCCATCGCGCCCGCGCAGATGGGCGAGAATGTGACGACGGCCGGGATCGATCTTCTCGCGCTGTCCGCCGGAACCCGGCTGCGCCTGGGCAACGAGGCGCTGATCGAGATCACGGGCTTGCGCAACCCGTGCTTTAAGCTCGACGGGATCGCCCCCGGGCTGATGCAGGCGGTGCTGGAGAAAGGTCCGGGTAAGACCCTGACCCGCAAGGCCGGGGTGATGGCGGTGGTCGTCGCGAGCGGGGAAGTGCGCGTGAGAGACGCCATTGTCGTCGTTCACGCGCCCGATTTGCCCGCCCCTCTCCTACCCGTCTAGGCCCAACTACGGCGCGCGGCGGGCAAGCCAGTGATCCACCGCTTCGGGCTGGTAGAGCGACGATCTTTCCGCTGCGAGCAAGCGCGGCGCAGTCTGCTGGTCGAACCGCGTCAACACGCCGAGCAGTGCCTCGGGAGCGATAGCCGCGTCGCCGATCACCTGCAATCGGTGCGATGTCCCAAGCAACGCGTTGCGTATCCGAGCATCGCCGTTCGCCACAAGCCGCTCGTCGATCAGGCCCAGGTGCCAGCGCGCGGCCGCGGTGAGGCGCGCGGCGGTGCGGCCGTCGCCTGCTGCCGCGGCGCGCGCGGCGGCGTGGATGCTGTCGCGAAACAGGCCGATCCGGGGAGCCATGCGGACGGGTTCTTCTTCCGCGCCAGGACAGGCCTTTACCGCCCGGACGTAAGTCGCGAGATCGCCGAGAGCAGCATCGCTAGGAGGACGGCCGGAGAATTCATCGACGATAAGCACGCGTAAAAAATCTTCGAGCGCGTGCGAGGGGCGATCATGCGAAATCCGCCCCGGCAGGGCCAGGTCCGGTATCGGCTTTGGATCGAACCGGCCGTTGGCTCGCGCCGTGCTGAAGAAACTGGCGCTGACGTCGGCGGAGCCGGGGCCGTCGGAAATACCGGCGAGCTGGAAGTGCGGGTTGCGGCGGCCGTTGCTGTGACAGCTGGCGCAGCTGATTCCGGCGCGCGAAGCCTGCCCTCCCAGAAGCTGCGGGGCGTTGAACAAGGCCCGCCCGGCCACGACCGCCGGATCGGCCTCCGCCTCGCCAAGGCAGGTCGCCGGTTGCCGGGTGAGCGCCGCCGCTTCGTGACCGGGCGCGATCCACACCAGCGCCTGAATCGTGCTATTGCCCGCCGCGCCAGCTACACCGCCGACCCCGGCCAGCGCCGCCGCTGCGATCAGGAAGCGGAGCGGTGGGGCTCGGCGATCCACTGGCGCAATTCGTCGGCCTGATAGCATCCGAAACCACAGATCCGGTCGAGCCGGGCAAGATGGTCCCGCGCGCCCGTCAGATCGCCCAGCTCAAGCTTGAGTTCACCGTAGTATTCAAGCGCGCCACGGTGCCGGGGCGCGACCGTCAGCGCCTGCTCGTACCACGCCCGCGCCGCGTCATAGCGTTTGAGCTTGCGGTTGGCGAAGCCGAGGTAGGTCATCAGATCGGGATGCGGACCGTCGCTCCATACAGCTTCTTCAAGTCGACTGATCGCTGCTTCGTAGTGACCTTCGTTGATCAACCCGACCGCCGCGACATAAACTGCATCGGCGGATTCGGGCGTGCCCAGCGGACGGGCCGTCCCCACCGCCTTGGGATCTCCACCGATTCCCGCAACGACTGCGGCGATCGCTGCATCGAGCTGCGCGGCCTTGGCGCAGGGGGAAGTGCAAGCCGATTTCATCGCCGCCAGAGCATCGCGCTGGGCGGCGGCCTTGGCGACATCGCCAAGTTTGGCATAAACCACGCCAAGATCGCGCTGCGCTTCGATCATCGTTGCGTCGTATTTCGCCGCCATTTCGAGCGGCTTTTTCGCCTTCTTGAAATCGCCCTGCTCAAACAGGCTCGAGCCCAGCAGATACTGCGCGGGGGCGTTCTTTGGCACCGCGTCGGTCACCCGCTTGAAGGCGGTTGCCGCGCCCTTGAAGTCCTGCGCCCTATAGGCGGCAACGCCCTTTTGATATTCGGCGGCCGGATCGTATTGCGGAGTGCTCTCGCTGGGGAACCCGCCACCGCCACCGCCACCGCCACCACCGCCCGAGGCAAACAAGGGCTGCGCGGCGAGCATGATGACTGCGACGCCGATAGCAAATCGTACTCGAGATAACGTCACGGCATGTCTCCTGGCCCGACATGTGATTGGTGCAACACTATACCTATGGCGCAGCGGAGGAAAGGGTTACAAAGGCGCGCCTTGGCCGAAGCACTGGCCCGGGCGTCGAGTGCGCCAATGCATAGTTTGCCTATGGTTAAAATCACCGCAGTGCGGCACGAATCGGGGTAACCGGATTGCGGCGGACAAGGACCGCCCGCAACAAAGCGACCCAAGCCATGACCGATACCCGATCAGAGCTGCTCCCATGCCCCAACCCGTGGTGCGACCGCGGCGATCCCTGCCTGCGCCGGGGTTGCGATCGGATGCGCCGCGCGACGTGGGGGCAAGTGTTTTGCACCCGCTGCGAGATGGCCGGGCCGCGCGAAGCTAGCGACGCAGCCGCAATCGCGGCGTGGAACACGCGCAAGGATGACGAGGAGGCCGAACTGTGCGGCGAAGGCTGGCGCGATGCCGCGCAGCCCGCCCCCGAAGGCCAGCCGGTGATCGCGCTCTACCGCGCCTTCAACCGCCCAGAAGGCAAGTGGATGAAGCATGTCGTGTGGTGGCGCGAAGACGGCTGGCGGATCTATCCTTTCACCAGCAACAAGGGGTTTGTGGAGCGTTGGCGGCCATTGGCAGCGGCTGGTTGATCAGAACGCCACCCCCTCGATCCCGTAGACCCGCGCCGCCGTGCCCGCGAACAGCGCGCGTTTTTCGTCCGCCGAGGCACCGCTCGCCAGCCGCTTGAACGCGTTCCATAACACCGCATAGCTCGCCCCCCACTTGTCGACCGGATAGTTGCTCTCGAACATCGCCCGCTCGGCACCGAACGCATCGATGCAGGTGTCGATGTAGGGCTTCCAGATCGCCGCCAGACGCTCGGACGACCAGCCTGCTTCGGGCCCTTCGTCGGGCAGCATGCAGAACGCCATGGCCAGCCCACCCAGCTTGACCGAAACGTTGGGGCACTGCGCCAGGGCGCGGATGTTGCTCTCCCACCGCGCGAAATTCTCACCCAGCTTGCCTTTGTACCCCGCCAGCCCAAGCGGTGTGCCGCAATGGTCGAGAACGATCGTGGTATCGGGAAACGCGCGGGCGAGATCGATCACATCGGGGAGTTGAGGTTCGACCACCCACGCATCGAAGGTCATCCCCAGCTTGCCCAGATGGGCAAACCCGGCGCGAAATGCGGCATCACGGAGTAATCCTTCGCGAGCGTGGAACGGCGACCCAAGCACTTCGGGATCGGCATCCCAGGCGGCGCTGTGGCGAATGCCGCGAAAGCGTCCGCCGCCCGCCGCTTCCAGCGCTTCGAGCACGGCCCGCGCGCCGTCGCCCAGGGTGAGGTCCGCATGCCCGACGATTGCGGCGCAAGGTCGGTAGTCGCCATACAAACCGCTCGCGCCTTGCGCGGCGACGCCATTCACGAACTCGACTTCACCCACGCATTTGTAGCCATCGGGCGCGGCGGCATTGTAGAACGCTCCGCATTCCATGAAAACGGTGCCGACCACGCGATGGCCGCTGCTGGTATCGGCCTGCAGTTCGTCGAACGTGTAATACGGCGATCGCGCGATCGAGGCGATGAACGGGTGGTGCGGTTCGGGCAGCACCGCCAGTAGCGGGCGCAAGTCCCACAGATGATGGTGCGGATCGATGATCGCCAGATCTGGTTCAAGAATCGATTCGGGCTCGAGGATCGCTTCGGTCATGCCTGCTCCCATTTTTTGTCAATTGAGGGCTTGTCGCCGCACGTGCAGCGTTTGACAATGCCGGAAGGACATGGGGCACGAGAGGAACCCTGCGATGAAAGCGCTACGCTATTACGGAGCCCGCGATATCCGCCATGAGGGGATGGACGATCCGCGGATCGAATCCGACCGCGACGCAATCGTCCGGATGACCGGTTGTTCCATCTGCGGCAGCGATCTGCACATCTGGCACGGCCACGGGTTTACTGAGGACATCGGCTACTGCGTCGGGCATGAGGCGGTCGGCGAAGTGGTCGAAGTGGGCCGAGGGGTGAACCGGCTTAAAGTTGGCGACAGCGTGATGGTGCCCGCCTCGGTCGGCTGCGGGGCTTGCCGCTCGTGCCTGGCGGGGGTGGTCCACACCTGTGAAAACAGAGCCAGCGCCTGTTACGGGCTGTCGGCCAGCTTGCAGGGCGTTCAGGCCGAGGCGTTCCGCGTGCCCGCCGCCGATGTCAACGCGGTGAAGATCCCCGAAGGTGTCAGCGAGGACCAGGCGCTGATGATGACCGACGCGCTCGCCACCGCGTGGTTCGGCGCGCGAAATGCGGACATCCGACCCGGCAGCAGCGTGGCGGTGATCGGGCTTGGGCCGATCGGGCTGATGGCGGTCGATAGCGCGTTCGTGATGGGCGCGGGGGTGGTTTATGCGATCGATCCGGTGGCCGAGCGTCGGGCGATGGCCGAGGAATCCGGCGCAGTGGCCTTGCACCCGCAGGACGCCCTTGAAACGATCCGCGAGGCGACGCGCGGGGTGAAGCTCGATTGCGTGGTCGAAGTGGTGGGCAGCGAAGCGACGGTCGATCTCGCTTTGCGGCTGGTGCGGCGGCGCGGCACGGTCTCAGTGATCGGGGTCCAGCAGGCGCGGCGCTATGCTTTCCCGCTCGAACGCGCGTTCGCCGCCGGGCTGACCTTCCGCATCGGCACCTGCTCGGTGCCCGAAGAACTGCCGGCGCTGTTCCCGCTCGTGCGATCGGGGCGGTTGCGACCCGAAAAGTACATCACGCA
Source organism: Novosphingobium sp. (assembly GCA_031370045.1). Taxonomy (GTDB): domain Bacteria; phylum Pseudomonadota; class Alphaproteobacteria; order Sphingomonadales; family Sphingomonadaceae; genus Novosphingobium. Next base: position 5,724 of record JANMPV010000328.1, read on the forward strand.
CCGGCTGCCGCTGAGTGCAGGGCCGGAGGCGTATCGGATGTTCGAGGCGCGCGAGAACGGGGCGTTGAAAATGGTGCTGCGGCCCGATTAGGTCGGCGGGCGGGTCGCGGAATTGGCGTTACCGGGCCTCGGGGATTGTGGTATCGTCTTGTTCACCGGTCTCCTTTCGATGGTCGCTCTGATCGAGCCCGTTTTTTCGTGCCTTCCTTCACTCGAAGGGAACTTCCGGAATGCGATCAAAACCCGGACCATTGGCATATTTCTTTGTGATGCTCCTCGGCGCACTCGCGCCGGTCCTGTGGCTGGCAATGGCGGAGGG